>CAZEQQ010000038.1:0-4506 GCA_964514425.1 uncultured archaeon | reverse complement strand
AGTTCTGAATCCAAGAGGGCTTTTAATTTCTTAATTTTCAGATTAGTATTTTCAAAAGGATCACAAGGGGGAGTAGCTTGACTTAAAGGACAAGTGGAACATAAATCAATATTAGCATGAGAACCCCTAATTTGGTTATAGGTAAAAGTTGCAAGAAAGAAGAGAAGAGTCATACCACTTCTAATCCACCAATTGGGAACAAGGATAATTAAAGCGGTGTAACCACCTAATCCAAAACCCAAGATGCCCCTGAACAAACTCTTTAACCATTTATTTTTAGGTTTAAGAAAGAGATGCAAAAAAGCGCTAATCATTGCAATAAGAAAAACAACAGAATTTACCCATAAAAATGAATGTTGAAAAAAAACAGGAAAGAGGAAAAATAGTAATAGATAAACTAACCATGTAGAATAGAGAGAGGTACATCCCACACAGAGAGATAATTTTCCTATTCTAAAAAGATGATTATCATACCGAGAGCAAGTAGGATGGTGAGAAATATTTTTCCAAGCATTAATCCTAATTAAGGCAAACATAAAATGAATAGGAGTTATTTTATCTAATACTACTTCATCAGACATATAAGGAGTCTTAATAGTTTCCTCATCAATAGCAACGAGCCCATTATCACTTTCGGCAGAATCACTCATATTACTCACTCTATAATTAAAAAAAAGAAAAGAAAAGAAGAATTAAGGACAGTTAGGTGGTTTATCTTCTGTAGCAGCAGAGGTATACATTTCAATATGAGCTAACCAACGTACCAATTTCATAGTGAAATCATAATGTGGTTCAAAAGTTGTTTTAGTACAAGCAACTGTAAAACAGTTGATTAAACTAGTAAAGCTGATGACAAAACCATAGATAGCAACAACGAATATCATAATAATACTGTATAATAGGGTATATAATATTCTAATACAGAAGTAATGACAGCAACTGGCTTGTTTTTTGTAGCTAGGTAAAGCAGTTTGTGATGATTGTCTTTTTGACATAAGCTTCAGATATCTAGGGAGTATTTAAAAATTTTGCAAAAAAGATAGAATCTTTTGGGAACTAAATAAAGTAAAAAAATGGAAGTTAATTACTTAAAATATAAAAAAGAAACCAAATGAATGAAAGATATTCAAATTGTTTGATTTCTACAAAGATGTTTTATATACTTATAGATTTATTTTCTGTAACTTGTAAACAGTAATAGCAGAAATATAATTTTGTTTAATTAAAATGTAATCACTGTAAGTCATATTAAAATCACCTATTTAGACAAAAAGATAGACTTATATAATACGATTACAATTATTTCTCGTAACAACTTTTTGGTGTTATATATGGCAGATGTTCTAGAAATAAAAGACGAAAAACAGATATTGGCTTTAGCTAAAGCTTTATCGTCTGAAACGAGATTTAAGATAGTTAAACTATTAGTAGACAAAGAGATGGATATCTCAAACATAGCAAAAGCATTGAAACAAACAGAAGCGAATACAAGCGCACAAATCAAATTCTTGGATAAAGCAGGAGTGCTAGATTCAAGATACGAACCAGGAAACCATGGCGTGCGTAAAATATGTAAAACAAAAGTGAAAGTAGTTTCGTTGTTTTTCTAAATAAAAAGAGACTATTCTTAACTATCTTATCTCTTTTTTCTTTTTTTATCGAAAAAGGTTAATTTAGGATAAATACCAGAATTTTTCTAAGAATTATTATACTAGAAATAAAAAGAAAAACTAAAAAATTATGATAAAACAACAAAAATGATTTGCACAAAAAGTGATTACAATGAGTTTTCATTACAATTTTGAAAGATGGGAAAAATTTACAAAAAAAGAATATTGTCCAATATGTAACGCAGAACCAATGCCTGAGGGAATGGAAGATGTTTATGAACTCTATTATACTTGGTTGAATGCTGAACCTAAGGAGTGTATCAAGGGTGCATGTCACGTCACTTCAAAAATACATGCATTAGAACTCTATGAATTAAATGATGAAGAGTTATTAGGGTTTATGAAAGAAGTAAACATTTATGCAAAAGCATTAAAAAAGATAACAAAGTGTGTAAAAATTAATTACGAAATTCATGGTAATACAATACCTCATCTTCATCTACACTTATATCCTCGTTTTTTAGATGATCCTTTTCCTGGAAAAGCAATTGATTATAACAAAAAGAGTATGGAAATCTACAAAGAAGGCGAATATGATCAGTTCATCCAACAACTTAAAGAAGAAATAAAGAAAGTACTCAAGGAGAAGAAAGAAAAGTCAATAAATTAGTTAGCAAACTAAAGATAAATTCAAGTCTCTTATTTTGTAGAGAGATATGTCTAAATTAAATAAAATCGTTTATTCAGTTGTTTATCGGTAGAAGTAATAGAATAAAACGTATCCTCCAAATCGGAGAGAGTGACATATAGTTGATTTTTATTTAACATAGAAATCAGAATACTCTTTTGTTCATTTAGATTTAAAGACTTAAACTCTTGTTGATTTTGATCAAATGCAATTATATCTACATTATAATTCAAAAGGTAATAGTTTAACAGATTTTGCCATAATAATGAGAGATCTTCTGAAGTTTGACTCTCTTGTATTCGTTCTATTGCTTCTTGATTATGCTTTTTTAGCTCACAATAGAGAAATGACCCTCCTCCAGTCCATTTTACTTCTTGTGATATTCCTCCTTGTTCTCCTGCTAAAACTTTCTGCAGTCTAGTACAAGTAATTGTTTCAATATAATCCATTTGTTCTATACCAATATATTGTCTATGTAGTTTATGAGCTGTTGAACAGGTTGTACCACTACCTAAAAAGAAGTCCATGACAATATCTCCAGGATTGGAACCCAATTCTAGGATTCTAGCTATTAGATGCTCTGATTTGGGATAAAGGAAAACTTTCTTTTGAAATAGTTGCTTAATATGCTCCGTACCTTTTTCATTCACAAATTCTTTCTCATCCCAAACACTTCTTTGTCTTCTCCCTTTTTTTCTATATTTTTGGACAATCATATACCCTCCATTCTTTTTCTTTTTTGCTTTTATTTCAGCATTCAAGTGTGCTTTTACTTTCTCTTTTCCCCATCTCCACACAGTTTGAACATTTTGAGAGGGTAAAGGCATGACGTCTATGTATCCTTCTTTATTTTCCAATGACAACTCAAACAGATCATTTTCATCTTTACTGTTAGGATCGACATAAAGAGGATAGCAAAGGTTAGGACGGTTAGTGACATTAAAAAGGATGTTACGATTACGTAATTCTATAAGATTGAAACCTCCCATTTCATCATAGTAACGGAATTTTTTATCTTTTTCTTCTAAGAGGTTTAGTTCATTCAAAGGTTGTTTGGAATAAATAAGAAGATATTCGTGAGTTTTAGCTATACCCCCATAATCTCGTCCTCCCCTATTAGTTACAACAATAGATGTAGAAAGACAATTGTTCTCAAATATTTCATCCATTAATACTTTAAGATAAGCTTGTTCATTATCATCACACTGAACAAAAATGACACCATCATCACGTAGAAAACTTTTTGCCACTTCTAACCTGTTTCTCATAAAAGTAAGCCAACTGGAGTGGTTGAAAGTATCATTATAAGTGAAAGAATCATTGCCTGTGTTATAGGGAGGATCGATGTAAATTAACTTAACTTTCCCTTGAAACTCTTTCTTCAAAGAATGAAGAGCAAGAAGATTATTTCCTTTAACAATCAGATTCTCTTTTATGATACCTTCCTCATCTCTGGTAAAATCAGTTATAGTTTCTACTCCTGTAGCTGTGTATTTTTTGAAATTCGTCAAAACTTTTGGAGCAAATAATTTGTCTATTTCAGTATGAGCGATTGTTTCATTCAAAAATAGTTCACTCTTAGAAGCATCGTTTTTAGTCATGTCAGCTAACAAAACGCAATCTTTGAAGGGCCAATGTAAAACGACTTCTGCCCTCTCACTTAATAGACCATTATCAGTTCCCAAACCTATTTTATTTCTAAATTGTGTATAAGAGTTACTTAAAAAACGTCTATCCTGCAAATAGTCAATAAACCTATTCACTTCAAAGATCCAATGTCCTCTAATTTCAGAAAAAAAAACTTGTTTTGTCTCACCATCTTGTATTAAAAGATCTAACAACTCCTTATCCATCGATAAGGCAGAGCTGATTATTTTGTTTTTCATTAATATTCCTGTTTCCTTATCAACAAACTTACCCTCACTTTGTAATAGGTGTGAGAGTTTTTCAGTTAATGGAGATGTCATAATTTTCCTCATGTTCTTGTTCTCTTTTTTATCATTTTCCCTTTTCTATCTTATTAAGGAGATTATTCATAAAATCAGTCTCCTTTCCTTTAAAATAGGTTACACCAGAAACATAATAGGTCAATTCGTCCTTTAGTTCAGAATTCTTATCTTTTATTCCTTGTTTCTGAAGTTTCAACACTTCTTTAAACTGTGCTATTTCCCAGAAATTTTCATTTCTAAGCTCTTCATGTTTGTGTTT
>CAZEQQ010000037.1:11874-12317 GCA_964514425.1 uncultured archaeon | reverse complement strand
ATAGTTTCAATGTTATTATTGGTGCTAATGCCTCAGGCAAGACTAATTTTTTGGCTTTGTTCGATTTTCTGAGGAGAATTACTAGAGATCGATTTGAAAATGCCTTTGAGGCTTTAGGTGGCAGTTCTTATTTTTTTAATGTAAATAGCCTAGCCGTACTAAAATCTCGACTCTTGAATTTGAGTTAGAGATCACTGATAGAGAGTTGCTATCTAAACAATCTCAAAAACATCGAGCACATCTCTCCAATATTCGTCTTCTTCTTGAATTTTCTTATGATAAAGGAAAAGTTGTTATACTTAGAGACGAGTTACTATTTGTTTTTTCTGTCTTAAAAGTTTCCCAGAAAGAAGTTACCAAACATTCAGAAAAACTGCAGTTGGAAATTTTTAACAAAAATGGTATCGTGAGTTCAACAATTACTCCTTCCGAATATGCAGAAG
>CAZEQQ010000037.1:0-11864 GCA_964514425.1 uncultured archaeon | reverse complement strand
AGTTTGGATTTGCTTTTGATCCAAAATTATCACAAGATTTAGATATCAAACAAAATAGGACACTATTAGAAAGTACGTTTATTTGTGAAGAGATTAAGACTCTTAGTGATTTCATCCAAGAACTACCTGTATTCAACTTTACCACACTCTCTAACGATATAGATTCTATTAGATATGCATCATATCTAGATGATAAGGGGAGTAATCTTGTTTCACAACTGCAAAAAATACTAGACCAAGGTGAAAAGAATTCATTTCTTAACCTTACTAAACTATTACTCCCTAGCATTGAAGAATTTCAACTACAGGAGCGTTTTAGAAGAAAGGATCTCTTTATTCAAGAACAAAACAAACTATCCGATTTTCCTTTGAAATATCTTTCTGATGGAACTTTAAATATATTGAAGTTGTTGGTTCCTCTATTTTTTGAGAATAGGTCTGTATTGATTTTTGAAGAACCTGATCAGTATCTCCATCCAAATTTGATTGGCAAATTTATGAGTTTGATGAAACAAACTTTAGCCAAAAAGCAAATTATACTCACTACACATAATCCTCTTCTTCTTAATGATGTTGAATTAGCAGAAGTTTTTATGATAGTTAGAAATCACAAAGGAAATTCAGAAATAAGAAAACCAGAAAATAGTGACATGGTAAAAGCTTTTCTTGAAGAGGAGTTAGGATTGAGTGATTTGTTCATATCTGACTTATTGGGAGTATGAGTTTTAATGGATATATGCGAGTTATAACTATTGCTAAAACTAGTTCAGCGATGAGGACAACCTGCCCAACAACATGGTCTGCGTTTTCCTTTTAGAAGTTCTACACGTATTCGCTCAATATGATTTTTTCTTGTTTTTGGTTTTTTTACAGAAATAATCCAACAGATCCACTCATTTCTTGCGAGAGGTGTTAAACTATTCCATATTTCTCGTATTTCTGAGGATGAAAGTAGAATTTCTTTTAATTCTATTGGTATTTTGTGCACCACACCATCTACTATCTCAATTTTGCTCATAAGATTATCTAGTTAAAAAATTATTTATGTTTTCTCTTTCCGCAATTTGCAAAAAATTTCGTTGTATTTCTTCTATCTTAAAGATCGCTTTCTATATACTTTACATGTAGAAAAGTGATTTTAGAGAGATATTATGAGCTAGAGCTACATCCATTATCCGTATGGTTTATCTGTTAAACATTTAGGTTTAAGGAATGCATTTAGGTTTTTTAAGAGTTTTAATGGGGGTATTTTCCGTTTTTATAGGTTAACGTTATTTTGAATACATTTTATAATATGCGATAACATATAAAATGTACATAGACTATTTATTTTTACTATTTGTTTCTTTATGACTTTTACATGCACATATTATCACATAATTGACAGGTTATGTTTGTTATACTTTTTGGTTTATAGTTTAGCTTTTTGGTTTATAGTTTGCATTTTTTATCCTTAAGTCTTACAAACTGCATTGACTGCATATCTTAAAAAATATAGGATAAGATAAAAATATTTTTTTTGTTTTTTCTATCTTTTCTTTTGTTTTTGTTTTTCTTCTTCTGGTAAAGTTTTAAAAATTCTCTCTCGCCTTTTACTTGTGGTGTCTATGAATATTATATCCCAAGTTGATGTAGAAAGGCTCTATCAACATCTAATCGTTCTTGAAGGTATTAAGAATCCTCTTAATGCTCTTTCTAAACTCAATGAAACCGCTGATTATATCAAATTTGAATTCGAGAAATATGGTTTAAAAACTTCTGAGCACCGTTTCATGATGGATGGTTTTGATTTTCCTTTTCGCAATATTGAAGCTCAACTTGGTGATGCTTCTGGTCCTGAGCTTCTTATTACCAGCCATTATGATACTACTCTTGAATCTCCTGGCGCTGATGATAATGGTTCTGCTGTCGCTGGTATGCTCGAATGTGCTCGTGTTTTAGCTCAACACGATTCTTTGACTAATATCCGTTTTGTTAGTTTTACTATGGAAGAGATGCATCCGACCAAAGCTTTGAAGTTACGTCAAAAGGAGAAAGAGTTAGGGTTAACTGATTCAGATTATCGTCCTACTGATTACCATTCTATGAAAGCTTACAACACTTTTCTTTCCTATTTTAGTAGGTTCAGGTTACAGCGTAAGCCTTACAACGAATCTATTGATTTGGCTATTGATAAAGTTAGATCACGGGCTTCTGAGCCTCTTTTAGAGTTTCTTCTTTTTACCAAGGATCTTTACTCTGATGTTACTCATGCCAATATTCCTGGTGAGTGTTATCTTATTGGCAGTAGCAAGTGGTTAGAACACTCCTTAAGTCAAGGTAAGGACATCTTAGGTGTCCTCAATCTTGAGATGATAGGTTATACTTCCCCTCGTAAGGGTTCTCAACAGAGATTAGGTCCTTTGCATCCGCTTCTTTTCCCTACCTACAAGGTCAGCCCTTTCAAAGACATAGGCAATTTTATCGCTGTTGTTACTGATAAACACTCTAAGAAACTAGGTAAAACCTTTTTCCAACAATGTAAGCTTCCATCTATTCAGCTTCCTTGTTTCTGGGTGAAGTTACCTTTTAGTTATGATAAAATTGTTAAATGGGCACAACCTTTGATTAACTCTGATCATTCTCCCTTCTGGAGAGCTCATATACCTGCTACTATGATAACTGATACTGCTTTTCTTAGGAATCCTTTCTACCATACCACTGCTGATACAATAGATAAACTAAACTTTGGCTTTATGAAAAAAGTTACTCAAGCAACCATAGCTACTGCAGAAAGGTTGATAGAATCTGAAATATTCTCTAATTAGACCCAATGACTCTTATCTTTCCAATATATTTTTTTCTTCTTTCACCTTTCCCTCTTAGAAATTGATCATTTACTTACCAATTTGTCCTTCTCACACAAGATGACCCTTCTATAGTGGAGGGTAATTGCCCTCCTCAATTACCTTTACAGCTAGATAATCACTTTTTTCCATTTAATTTTTTTATATCCTATTTTTTGTTTTTAAATGCCTCTATTGTTCTTTTCTTCCCTTTTTCTTCCTTCTCCTATTATCTTCTCTTCTATAAATTCCCATTTTTTTAAGAGAGTGTTATATGTTTGTTTCTTGTGTTTCTTGTTTTAAGTTTCTTTTTTTGGTTTTTTGAGATTTCATGTTTTTTCTTAGACTTTACTCTTATTTCTATCTATCATAACATTAGTTATTATTTTTTAATGAAAGGAAGCATCTATGGTTTTAAAGCCCAAAATATCATAAGATTTTTATTGTTTCTCCTTTAGTTTATATCATGTCCGATTTGCATTACCTATCTGCAATTGAACTGTTAGAGAAGTTAAAAAATGAAGAAATAACTGTTGAAGAAATTCTTATCAACCAAATTAATCATATTCATGCTATTAATCCCAAAATCAATGCTTTGGTTTATTTTGATGAGTGTTCTTTACTTGATCAAGCTAAAGAAGCTGACAAAAAATTAGCTACCAGTTCAAAAGTTGGACCATTACATGGTTTACCTTTTTCCATTAAAGATAACTTGGAAGTTGCAGGTATGGTCACGACTGGTGGTATAACGGGTAGAAAGGGTTATGTACCTACTTTTGATGCGCTTGTTGTTAAGAGGTTAAAGGACGCTGGTGCTATTATTTTAGGTAAAACAAACTGTCCTAGTCATTGTTCTGGCTATGAGACTACCAACCAATTGTATGGTTTAACGAATAATCCTTATAATTTGGATAAAACTGTTGGTAGTAGTAGTGGAGGTGAGGCTGCTTTGATTTCATCTGGTTGTAGTTTTATTGGTCTTGGCAGTGATACTGGTGGTAGTATTCGATGGCCTGCCAATTTTACTGGATTGGCAAGTTTAGTTCCTACATTTGGTCGAGTACCTCGTACTGGTACAATTCCCTATTATTTGGGTTTTTTGGATACAACTTGTATAGGTCCTTTGGCTCGCAGTATTTCTGATTTGGTTTATATTTTGCCTCTTATCTCTGGACCTGATAACTGGGATCCTAACTGTTTGCCTTTGGTTTATGATTGTCCTGATGCTATCGTTTTTACTGATCTTAAAATAGCCTATTATCATGAAAATGGTGTTGTTAATCCTGATACTGAAGTAAAGCAAGTGATTCATAAGGCTGCAGATTCATTGTCAGACAAAGAAGAGATTGATCTAACTGAGATTTATCCTGATATTTCTAAAGAGTTTTTCAGAATTGGTCAAGGGCTTAACTCCTTTGCTTCTGGATTAGATTCTAAATCAGGTGTTGTCGAGTTAACTCAAATGCAAAAAGACCAGTAGCATTATGAGTATTACCCCTCAAATATCTATGGTTTAGCTGATAAATGGTTAGACATAGTTACAAATGTTAAAGGAGAACATTCTATGTTAGCTGTTGCTTGGCATTTTTGGGGTATTAAGTGGGCAACATATCGTTCTCAGATTTTGCAGTTTATGAGCCAGTATGATGCTATTATTTGTCCCGTTGCTGCAACTCCCGCCTTTAATCATGGAGATTCAATGAAAGAGGATTTCAATGGGATGAACTATCTTTCTTATACTCATCCTTATAGTCTGGTAGGGTTACCTTCTGTCACTCTAAGAGGTGGAGAAACAGCTACTGGTCTCCCTATAGGATTTCAGATTATCACTAATCATGGTCAAGAAGGATTAGCACTAAAAATAGCTTTGTATTTGGAAGAAAAACTTGGTGGCTATAAACCGCCAAAGCTCTAAATTTGAGGGTTTTTTCCTTCCTAATTATTTGAGCATTTTCTCTTTTTTCCCTTTATACCCCTACATTTTTTTTAAAAAAGCGTCCTCTTCGTGATACATTCTGTTTTTCTCTCTTGTGTTTCTCCTTTATCTTTTTCTTTCCCTTAGTCCTCCATAATTTTTTCTCAAAGCACAATTCATCCCCCTGTTAAGTAAAACTTTGAAGTAAAGTTTTTTACAATATCTGAACATCTTTTAATCATACTCTACTCTGTATTCACTAACAATTATGATTAATACCTAATTTTTTCTTTGAATAGATAACTAAGAAAGCAAAATCAGAGATGAATGGATCATAATGGAGCGGAGGAAGTTTAATTTATTGTTTCCTTTTTACTTTCTTTTGAATTCTCTATGTTTTACTTTCTTTTGAATTCTTTTACATTTGATGATTTTGTTAGTGTCAAATCTTTTCCAATGTCTGTTATTTTTGATCTCACTCCTGTTATTTCTATCCATGTGTTCAGTGGGAAGTTATCTATTTTTTTTATGTCTTCATCCCATGCTGATAGTCGCGCTTTATCTGTTAGATCTTCTACTTTTAGGTTAAGTATTGAAGCTATTGACCCGTTAGTCCTTGTTAATTCTTTTAATTGTTCTTTTTCTGTTATTTTTACTCTTATTGTGATATTGTACATTTTATCTTTTATGAATGCTAGATTGTGGAAGTTCTTTTCATGCTCTTCATCTGATATTGCTTTCATTTTCACTTCTGATATTTTTGTTGCATGTAGTTCTATTTCCCCTTTTCGATCCATTTTTGGTGCAAATCCTTCTAATGTTACATATGCTCCTTCATATAGTTCATCTATTATTTCACTGTTTTCGTCCCACAATACTGCCCTTATTTCTCCTGTGTTGTCTATTATCTTGAATGAAGCAATAGAGCTATCTGTTCCATCCGATCGGGTAAATGTTTTTGTTGAGAATACCATTGTTATCACTCCTTCTGTTGTTACATATGCTTTGTTTGTTGTAATTTCTCCTATGGTAACAGGTTTTTCATCATATTTTTGATTTTTTATCGATTGAATTGCTTCTAGTTTAGGGTCTTGTATTTCTACTATTTTTGTTTCTATGTCATATGTTATTTCTATTTGGTCTCCATACCCCATTTTCACTTTTGGATTTGTGATTAGTACTACTTTTTCTTCTAGTTCTCTCATTTTTGCTATCATTTTTGTATCTTCATTCCAAAAAGACATGAAGATTTGTCCTGTTAAATCTGCTAGTATCAGGTTAAACACTTTTCCTTCTGTATTGTCTTTTTTCGTGAATGTTTTTATTGGCGTAAGTGTTAGGATTTTTGCTGCTACTGAAAAATGGTATGAATCAACTGATAGTTCTTTTATCGTTAATCTTTCAATTTTTGGTAGTGGAAAGTCTTCTTCTTGTTCTTCTTCATCTAGTAGTTCTATGTCTGTTTTGTTTCCACTATGCAGTTCGAGAGCGCCATAATTGCTTGTTTTTGGGTAAGCATTGCGTATTTCTATAATTGACCCTTTCCGCAACGGTGGGTCTAGTACCATCTCTGTTTGTTCATTCCATAGAACAAAGCGCATTTTACCTGTTTTATCTGCAATGAAAAAAGAACAGTGTTTTCCTATTGTTCCATCTCTTCTTTGAAATTCTTTAATCATCCCTGTTGATATTATTCTTGCCCTAACAGTAACACTTCCAAAACTTTTGTTTATTTTTCCAATTTCTATCGTTTCTGATATAATCACTGGAGATTGAAACACGTTTAGATTTAATTCTTTAGCCACAAGAAGTGCGGCTCCATCCTTAGTTAACAATCCCTCATATTCTTCAAATTTTGTGTTTATTAACTTAAGAACTTCTTCCTTCGCTTTACCACTATTTGATACTATTTTATCAACAATACAATCTAGCGATTCTAAATCCATAGCTAAAAAAAGTAAAGTTATGCTAAAAATGTTTTTGTTTACAAGTTTGAAAAACGAAAATCTTTTATTTTCTAACCCTTATTGAGTTCTTTTTTTTGTTTTACATGCCTTTATTGTTCTTTTCTTCTCTTTTTTCTCCTTCTCCTATTATATCCTCTTCTGTAAATTCCCATTTTTTGAATAGAGTGTTATATTTTTCTGCTGGCAGAATCAATCTTTTTGCGTACATTTGGTTTAGTACCATCATTAATTCTATTTTCCCATCGAATCTGTAATTTATTATATCTTGTGTTTCTATTAGGTCTTCATGTGGGCATCTTATTACTACTAATATTCCTTTTGATTCTTTTGTTTCGTATGGTTCTGTAAATACTTCTGGATAGATTGAGAAAAAGTTGTGTAATTCTTCTTGTTTTTCATCTTTTTCTTCTATATGTATTAATATGCTTGATTGTCCGAATATTGGCATACATTGTATTCTCTCTTTTACTATGTTGTTCTCATATAGGTAGTTCAGATTTTTTTTCACTTCTCCTTCGCTTATTCCTAGTTCTTCTGCCCTTTGTTTTACTGCCTGTAGGTTATTGTTTATCAGGTTATTGAACACATCTAGGCTTTCTTTTGTTAGTATTATTTTTTTCTTTTCTGCTTTTTTTTCTTCTCTTTCTTCGATTTTTTCTTTGAATTCATTTGTTTCAAATGTTACTTTTTCTTTTTTTGTGCTTGGATATTTTCTCATAATCATTTTCATTATTTCTTTTGTTATGTTCCATGTTTTTGTTTTTGGGTTATAATTTTCGTAGTTAAACGTTATTTTTCTTTTTTCTCTTATTACTTTGTATATTTTATATTGTTGTAATGGGTGCTCTTCTGCTATTTTTTTACACAAGTTTTCTAGATACTTTTCTGTTCTTTCTTCTTCTGGTGCTAGGTATGTCACCATATATGTTTTCACGTTGTCTATGTTTTCGAATGTGTATCTGTAAAATGTGCTATTTGGTATTATTTTCTCTATTTCTACCATATAATTTGCTGGAAAGATTAGATTTATTGTGTATATTCTTAGTCCTAGTTTTATTGGGTTAAATGTTATTCCTTGATATAGTATTCCTTTCTCCATTAGCTGTTTTTTGTATTTTGATATATTTGACAGGTCTAGCCTTGTTTTCTCTTTTATTATTGTATTCGATAGTGTTTGGTTTTTTAACATTTCCAGTAGCATCGTGTATTCTTGTCTTGTTAGTGTTGGATGGCTTCTTTCTCTCACTCTATAAAATAGTTCTAGATAATTTTTCCACTCTAGTAACATTTCTTCTTTTTCTTTTTCTTCCAGCAGTTCTTCAAAAAACCTTTTCATTTCTTCATCTGCTGAGAATTGTATATATGCTATTGGTGCGTTGTAGTATTTGTTTTTGTATAGTTGTTTTTTTGTGTTCCTTTCCCAGAATTCCATCCATTTATCTTCTACTTTTTTGCCTTTTATTTCACTTTGTATTAGAAAACATGCTATATCCCAGAACGGTGAGCAATACTTTACTTTGTTTTTTGTTATTAACTCTTCAAACTTCCCATAATTTGTTGTTAGTATTGTTTTTGCTTCTTCCATTTTTTCTTCTAATGTTGGCAGATCATGTGAGAACATTTGCTCTTTTCTCTTTTCTATTTAGCTTTATTTATCTTACTGATTCTACTTTTTCCTTCTTTGTTTTTCTTTACCTTTTCTTAGTTTTTCCTATCTAACTGGAAAAAAGTCCCCTTCCTTCATGTAGGAGTAATTGACTCTTTTCTTCCTATTATATCTTCTTCTGTAAATTCCCATTTTTGTTGTTCTACATTATATTTTTCTGGGAGAAGAAGTGACCTATTTACATCTATTAGTTTTAACGTTACTATTTGATCTATTTGTCCATTGAACCTGTAATTTACTATATCTTGCGTCTCTCCTAAGTTTTCGTATGGACATCTTATTAATATTGATATTCCTTTTGAATCTTTTGTTTCGTATGGTTCTGTGTATATTTCTGGGTATATTGAGAAGAAATTATGCAAGTCGTCTTGGCTTTCACCTTTTTCTTCTATGTGCATCAGTAAAGTTGTTCTTCCAAATATGTGTAGGCATTGTAGGGTTCCTTTTACTATTTCCTTGTCATAGAGATAGTCTAGTTGTTTTTTTATTTCCGTTTCTTTTATCCCTAATTCTTCTGCCCTTTGTTTTGTTGATGCATGGACATTTTTTATCAAACTATTGAACACATCTATACTTTCTTTTGTTAGGGTTATGTTTTCTTTTTTCCTTTCTTCAAATTCTTTTATTTCAAGTGTTACTTTTTCCTTGTTGTTATTTGGATATTTTTTCATTATCATCTCTACTATTTTTTCTCTTATTGTCCATGTTTTCGTTTTTATATCATAGTTTTCGTAATTCATCGATATTTTTCTTTTTTCTCTCATTAATTTGTATATTTTATATTTTTGTAATGGGTGCTCTTCTGCTATTTTTTTACATAAGTTTTCCAGATACTTTTCTGTTCTTTCTTCCTCTGGAGCCATATACATTATACTATATGTTTTCATGTTATCTATATTTTCGAAAGCTTTTCTGTAAAAAACACTATTTTCTAGAACTTTTTTTATTTCTAATGTATAATTTGCAGGGAAGATTAGATCTACTAGGTATATTCTTAATCCTAATAGTGTTGGATTGTACGTTATTCCTTGGTGTATTACTCCTTTTTCTATTAGTTTTTTCTTATATTTTGATATGTTTGACAGGTCTAACCCTGTATTCTCCTTTAATTTTATGTTTGATAGTGTTTGATTTTTCACTATTTCTTGTAACATATTATATTCTTGTTTTGTTAGTGTTGGTCGGGTTCTTTCCCTTAACATGAAAAATAGTTCCAAAAAATTTTCCCATTCTGCTACAATTTCTTCTTTTTCTTTATCTTCTAGTATTTTTCTAAAAACTTTTTTTATTTCTTCGTCCGCTGACAGTTGTATAAATGATGCGGGTTCGTAATGGTATGCATTCTTGTATAGTTGTTTTTTTGTATTCCTTTCCCAGAATTTTATCCATTGTTCTTCTCTTTTTTCGTTTTCTATTTCATCTAATGTTAGAAAACAGGCTATATCCCAAAACGGTGAGCAATGCTTTATTTTATATTTTACCACTAATTCTTCAAATTTTCCATAGTTTGTTTTCAGTATTTGTTTTGCTTCTTCCATTTCTTTTTCTAGTGTTGGTAGATCATGTGAAAACATTTTGCTTCTTCCTCTATTCTTGGTTTTATTTATTTTTCTCAGCTTATTTCATCAATGTTTCATCTTGCTTTTGTCTCTCCTCTTTCCTTTTTCTTTGTTTTGTTCTTTTTTCTTTATCCCATAATATCTTCTTCTGTAAATTCCCATTTTTGTTGTTCTGTATTATACTTTTCTATAGGAATAATCACCCCGTTTGCATCTATTTGATTGAGTAGAGATACTTGTTCTATTTTATCACTAAACTTGTGATTTATCATATCTTGCGTCGCTCTTATGTTTTCATGTGGGCATCTTATTAATATTGATATTCCCTTTGATTCTTTTGTTTCGTATGGTTCTGTAAATACTTCAGGATAGATTGAGAAGAAATTATGCAATTCTTCTTGTCTTTCACTTGTTTCTTGTATATACAATGATATTGTTGATTGTCCAAAGATGTCTATACAATGTATCCTCTCTTTTATTATTTCATTATCATAGAGGTAGTTTAGATGTTTTTTCACTTCTGTTTCTTTTATCCCTAATTCTTCTGCTCTTTGTTTTGTTGATGCATGAAAGTTTATCATCAAATTACTGAACATATTCAGAATCCCTTTTGTTAATACAATGTCTTTTTTCTTTTCTTCTGTGAATTCTTTTGTTTCAAACGTTACTTTTTCTTTTTTGCTATTCAGATAATTTTTCATTATCAGTTCCAGTATTTTCTCTTCTATTGCCCAATTTCTTGTTTTTGGGTTATAATTTTCGTAATTTAACGTTATTTTTCTTTTTTCTCTTATTATTTTGTATATTTTATAACTCTTTAGTGGGTATTTTTCTTCTATTTTTTTGCACATTTTTTCTAAATATTTTTCTGTTCTTTCTTCGTCTGGTGCTAAATAGGCCATTACATACGTTTTCAAGTTATCTACATTTTCAAATATTCTTCTGCTAAAACTTGTATTTCCTAGTACTTTTTTTACTTCCACTTTATGATTTGCTGGAAAGATTAACTCTACCAGGTATATTTTTAATCTTAATGTTATTGGATTGAATGTTATTCCTGGGAATATTACTCCTTTTTCTATTAGTTTTTTCTTGTATTTCGATATATTCGACAGATCTATCCCTGTATTCTCTTTTAATATTATGTTTGATAGTGTTTGATTTTTCACTATTTCTTGTAACATATGATATTCTTGTTTTGTTAGTATTGGTCTGGTTCTTTCTCTTAGTCTATAAAAAAACTCCAAAAAGCTATCCCATTCTGTTATAATCTCTTCTTTTTCTTTCTCCTCTAACATTTTTCTAAAAATCTTTTTTATTTCTTCGTCTGCTGGCAGTTTTCTAAATGATTCTGGTGCATTATAGTAATGATTTCTATACCTTTGTTTTGTTGTATTTTCTTCCCAGAATTTTATCCACTGTTCTTCTCTTTTTTCGTTTTCTATTTCATTTAATGTTAAAAAACAAGCTATATCCCAAAACGGTGAGCCATACTTTATTTTGTTATTTGTTATTAACTCTTCAAACGTCCTATAATCAGTTGAAAGTATTGTTTTCGCTTCTTTCATTTTCTCTTCTAATATTGGCAAATTCAATCCAAACATCCTCTTATTGTTCTTTCTTTCCTAATTCTTTAAGTTTTTCCCTTCTTTTTTCTTTTGTTTTTTTGACTTTTTAGGATCTATTTAGGTTTTTGTGAGGATAGTTTGACTCTTTACAATATTTTGAATATATTCTTTTTCCTTCTTATTGCTCTCTTACCCATCCATGTGGTTATGTTTTTTGGTGTTTCTCCTTTCTCCTTTTTTTCTCTTTCTATGAGATATAACGCTTCCGTTGGACATGACAATGTACACACTCCACATCCTACGCATTTTTCTTTTTTTATTGTACATTTTCCTTCTTCTATTACCAATGCTCCAAATTTGCATT
>CAZEQQ010000036.1:0-12390 GCA_964514425.1 uncultured archaeon | reverse complement strand
CCTTACTTAGTATCTTTAACTCATGGATATGATAAAAACAAGAATTGTTTATATTTTCATTGTGCCAAAGAAGGAAAAAAAATTGAGTATTTAAAAGAAAATAGTCTTATTTGGGGACAAGCAGTTATTGATCAAGGATATCATGAAGGAGAATGTGACCATTTGTATGCAACAGTAATGTTTCAAGGTGAAGTAACTTTTCTTGATAACGAAGAAGAGAAAAAGGAAGCTCTGCTTAATATGATTTACAAAATTGACAAAAATCCTAAAAAAGTTATCGATGACCAAATAAATGAAAAATCTGTAAGAAATGTAACAATTGGAAAAATAAGTTTAGACTTTATTTCTGGAAAGAAAAATAAAGAAGTAATCTTGTAATGAGCAAATATTCAAAGTTACGATAAATAACATATCGTTAATGTAAGGTAACTCACTGTATTTTTTTGTTAACTGCTTTTATACCTCTATTATTGATAAAATTCTCAAAAATTTTTATTAACTACCTCAAAATTATCAGATAGAGATGTCAGATATAATAGAATGGATAAAAACAAAAGATGAACCGGAAGTAACTATCAGAGTATTAAAAATTGAAACTTTAAACCCAGAATATTCAAACAGAACACTCGTTTTTGTTTTAGGTTGGCTAAATGAGATAGAACTTATGCGTCCTTTAATGTCTGAAATCTCCCAATATTGTAATGTCTTATTATATGAACCTAGAGGATATGGTCAGTCAAAATTCCCAAAAACGAAAGGGTTATTCACAAAGGAAGAATATTGTGATGAAATAGCTAAAGTTCTGGAGTATTGTAACGTTAAAGACAATGCATTTCTTCTTTTTGGCAATTGTTCAGGTGCAGCATTAGCATTTGAGTACTTCCTTAGTGATAATAAGATAAAACCTTGTGCCCTTACTATGATAAGCCCACAATTAAAATATAAAACTCCTTTTTGGTTGCCTATATTAGGAAAACTTCCCAATATCTTCTTAGCCTCTTTTCAATGGTTTATTCTATTATTCCTTAATATCTATCTCAAATTCAAAAAACCTGATGAAGTAAAGACTATTATTTATGCTAAAGAACAACTAACAAAGCATGGTTGGAGTCAAAGAAGATTTGTTCTTGAATTTATTACTCGATATGATATACGAAAAAGAGTCGCCAAAATTACTCCTCCATTAATGGTTTTTGTGGGTAAAGACGACTATTTTATTGATCTAACGCAATCAAAAATATTTATGTCAAACCCACTATCAAAAGTTGTTGAACTTGTTGCAGTAGGACACAGAATTCACGCAGGAAACGAAAAAAATATAGCTAAAAACATAAATACGTTTTTCATAGAAATAGAAAAGTAAGAATTAATGCTATTCTGGTCTAAAGAAGTTCTTTTAATAAATTATTGTTCTCGCAATAACTTTTACTTGTTTTTGCAAAAGATTTATCACCTTTAGAAAGATACTAAGAAAATGGTATTAAAGATACCAAAACTAGAAATGGTTTTAATATGAAAGCGCGAAAAATTAAAGAAAATATTTATTGGTTAGGAGCTGTTGATTGGGATAGAAGGTTATTTGATTCTCTTATTCCTCTTCCTGATGGGACAAGTTACAACGCCTATATTATTCAAGGAAGTGAAAAAACTGTATTGTTTGATAGTGCTGACCCAAGCATGATTGATGTACTACTTTTTCAACTGAAAGAGTTCGAAAAAATTGACTATATAGTCTCTCATCATGCAGAACAAGATCATTCTGGTTCTATTCCAACCGTGTTGAAACTATATCCAGACGCAAAAGTTATAGTAACAGAAAAGTGCAGAGAACTATTAGTTGAGCACCTACTATTACCAGAAGAGAAATTTATTGTTGTAGCTGATGGAGAAAAAATTTCTTTGGGAAATAAAACATTAGAATTTATTCATACACCATGGGTGCATTGGCCAGAAACAATGGTGACATATTTACATGAAGATCATATTCTTTTTAGCTGTGACTTTTTTGGTTCTCATATTGCAACAACTGACTTATTCGTAAAAGATGAAGCTTTAGTCTATGAAGCAGCTAAAAGATACTTCGCAGAAATAATGATGCCTTTCAGCGAAATTATTAAAAGAAACATAGAAAAAATAAAAAATTTCAATATAGAGATGATCGCTCCAAGTCATGGCCCTATATACGATAATCCCTCTTTTATAATTGAAGCTTATAAGGATTGGATCTCAGATGGGAGGAAAAATGTTGTCGTTATACCTTATGTTTCAATGCACGATAGCACAAAAGTAATGGTACAATATTTAGTAAGTTTATTAGCTGAAAAAGGGATAACAGTTTATCCTTTTAACTTAACAGTTACAGATATAGGCAAATTAGCCATAACTCTCGTTGATGCTGCGACAGTAGTATTAGGGACACCTACTGTTCATGCTGGTCCTCATCCATTAGCTGTTTATGCTACTTATCTTTTGAATGCTTTAAGACCAAAAATAAAATATATCTCTATTATAGGCTCTTATGGTTGGCATAGTAAAGCAGTAGACATGATTGTGGATATGACGCCAAAAATGAAAAAAGTTGAAGTTATTGAACCTGTAATGGTTAAAGGATATCCTAAAGAGAAAGACTTTGAAAAATTGGCTGATTTAGCAAATAAAATAGCTGAAAAACACAAAAATGAAGGACTTCTTTAAGAAATAAAGAACAGTTTCAGAGTTTTTTATGCTTTTCCTCTTTTTTTTTCCTCTCTTTTTTTAGTCTTTGTGGTTTTAAAAACTTCTTTCTTTGAATTTGGTGCTTAAGCCCTAATATTTTCATGATATCTACAGTGTCTTCGATTCTATTAGCTACTTCTTCTAATGCTTCAATGATTTGAATGAAGAAGATGAGTTCAACGTTTTTTAAAGTGTCAATGGCAATTAGTTGTTCTAAAGCTTCTTTTGCTATTTCATCCAATTCATTTTCTATCTTATGAACTTCATTGAAGATAGGATGAGAGGACATAGGTTGCACACAGACAACTTTTAGTGCTGTATTAGTTCTTCTAAGTAATTTGAGTAATGCTTTCCACTCTTTATTAAGGTAAACTTCATATTCTTTAGGTATTTTTTCTTTTGGGATTAGGATAATTTTTCTAATTGACCTTAATGCAAATCCAATAGTACCGTCTAAAGTTGAAGATATTTTATGAAAATGATAGTCATCAGGAGCAGGACGAACCTTACTATACATTATTTCTGTAAGATTCACAATGAGATTATCAGCTTCATGCTCTAATTCTTTGGCATTCTTTATTATCTTTTCAACTTCTTCTTTACTTTCTCCTTCTAAGTAAAGTGTATATGCCCGATCTATCTCTTTAAACGCCTCAATAACTTTTTGAAAATGCTTTAAAGAAACACTTGCTTGAATCCAGCCTGGCCTCGTTTCTATTACGAGTAAAAGGAATAAAAGGGATAGAACAATCAGAATTAAACCAATTGTGAGAAAAGGTAGTCTTAATATTGAATTGCTTTCGAAAATAAAATCAAGGAAATTTAACCTTGAGCTGATAAACATGATAAAAAGTATAAAAAGTGGTCCTGTTACATATCCTGAATCAAGAGAAGCACGAAAAAGGCCAATACTCTGTTCTCTTTTTGCTAAAGGAACAGCATCTTTAGTAATTGAAGGCAAAACAGGATAATATAAGGCAGTTCCTATACCAGCAAATATTGTGAGAATTATCACTATACTTAAACTACTAGTAAAAACAACAAGAAAAACCCCGATTCCTTGAAGAAACAACCCTATAACGACAGGAATTCTTCTTCCTATTGTATCACTAATTCTACCAGTGAAAGGCATAGAAATAGACCAAGATAGAGTAAAAACCGCTACAACTAAACCAATTTGAATAGCAGAAAAATTATAAACTGTAGCTAAAAGAAGAGGGAAGATTAAAACTAGTAAACTATCAGTTATTCGTGAAAAATGACCAGATAGATACGATAAAAAGATAGTGGGAAGGAAGAATGAATGGGCTAAACTAAATCGTGTTTCAACAATAGTTTGATCTAAAAGTATTTCTTCATCTGAACCTTTTATTATTTGTTCAGTTTCTACATTTCTGATAAAAAAGAAACCTAAAACTATTGCAATAACTGCTATAATAAGAGCGAAAATGAAAGATTCTGTAAAAGAAAACTTTCCAGCTATGATTCCTGCAAAAAATGAACCAATACTTGAACCTAGGTAAATAGAAAATTCCATGGTGCCCACAGAAAATGCGCTACCTCTTGATCCTGCGATTTCCGTTAAAGCTGCCATAGATGAAGTGAAAAGCAACCCTAACCCTGCACCTATTAAACTATTACCTAAAGGAAGAGTCCATAAATATTTTGAGAAAGCGAAAGGAATAGTACCTAGAAGAAGTAGGACTAACCCCAATTTCATTGTATACTCTCTCTTATATTTTTGGCTTATTGTACCACTAAAAAAACCACTTATTCCTTTGAAAAGACCATAAGAAATAATGGTTGAAGCAATTTGGACGAAAATAATAAAATCTGTTTGTGTGATAGTATTCTGTTCAAAGAGTACATAATCCGAGATGTTTTGACCATAAAGTGCCAAAGCAGAACGTTGAACACCATAAGTTATGCCAGCAAAAATAAGCACTAGTATTAGCGGAGACCAACTTCTATATTTGGAGAATATTATAGAAAAAGCTCTGTTATCTTCATCCATGAAAAAATAAAGAATAAAGAAGATAAGAGCTTTTCGTTTGGATTATTTATGCGTGTCTTTAAACTCAAAGTAAAGAAATTTCTAATTTAGTTGAAATGATTGTAAAAGAGAGATTAATGATTATAGGATAGTTATAATAAACTACAGCCAAAAATAGAGTTATTAATTCTTATATATCTAAAGTAAAGAAAAGAGATAGATGTTTCTTTATAGCTGACTTAAACTCAGAGATGTGTGTAGAAAATAGAAAACAGAGATTAATCGATAAGTTTCGTAGTTTAGATATGAAAAACATAATAATTTGTAAAAAATGATAGAAAGTTGGTATTTAGCAGGAATAGATGAACAATTATTTGCAAAAACAAAAGATAAGTTGAGAAAATTGGATTACAACAATATTGATAAAAAAAATTTCATTGAAAACATCCCTGAACAAAATAATAGCATCATCGATTTTAAACTAGAATTACTCTCAAATTATATTTTAGATAAAACAATAGAAAGAAATGAATCTCTCAATTATTTTATATCAAAAATTAAAAAGATGCTCTAAAATCATATGTTGATATAAAGTAGCAAAACATAACGAAATCTTGTTCCAGCTTTAATTTTGATATAATCATAATTTTGTTTACAGTAATTGATTAATTCTGTTAGTTGTTGTTTATTCATAATCATTAAACTAATAACTCTGATAATGCACTTGGGAGAAGACAAAGCCTCATCTATCAATTGCTTACAAAATTCTAAACCATCCTTTCCCCCACCAATTAATTCCGATTGAGTTCCTTTCCAACCTCTTTTCTTTTCCAATATGGTTAAATCATTAGAGTAAATGGGAGGATAAGTGAGTAAAACTGAATACTCCCCTGTTGGTAGGAAATCTTTGATAACTTGACCTTCAGATTTAATAACAGTAATATTAGAACTTAAATTGTTATTAACAATGTTTTCTTTGGCTGATTTGTAGGATTCAGCATTAATTTCTGTGGCTATTACAGTTTGATTATACTTTTTTGCAGCTATCAATGACAATGCAGCACTTGCTCCTGTCCCTATTTCTATAATAGGTAAATGGTTGAAAAACTGTTTTATCCCTTCGATATAAGCTAATCTTAAACTCATAGCTGGTATTAAATAGTTAGTGGGTACAACTATTTTTAATTCTAAGAGGTGTCTGAAGAGATATTCATTCAATGTTGAAAGAACGTGAGGATTACCGAGATCTAATTGATTATTCTCAGACATCAACAAATCTTTCAAATTAGGATAAATAGCCAATAAATCTTCAAATTTTATACCATAATACTTTGCATCTATAACTTTCAAAGGTTTTTTTAGCATCTTTATCCCGTTAGCATTTATCTTTTTTTGCAATTTAAAAGAGTATATCTTTTCCCAATATCTCTGACAGCAGATTAGGAGTAAATCTTTTTTTAGTACTGTGTGTGTGATAAAACTGTTCTAAAAGACCTTCTTCCTTTTTATCTATTTCCGGTATAGGACACTTAAGTAATAACTCTATATCGATTTGTGAAAGATTTTTTCCTTTTTCACCACTTAAGATTCTAAATACCTTGTTAAATTCTTCAGAATTGAGAATAACAGAAAGAGCGTACAAATTAAGATTTCTATGTTTGGGCTTTAAAGAATGACAATTGTTAAGATGATAAAAATGATCAGTATCTACCGCTGAAGTGATTGTATCGCCTGTTTGTCTAAACAATATTTTCGGATTATGAATAACTTCCTCATTATACCCCCCACCCCAAAGAAGAGAGGGAGAAACATTAATCCAATGGTTGTCATAAAGAATTCTGTAAGGCCTGATTTGCTTACCCGATATAATCCCCTTGTGCCAAGTTTCTCCCATCTTTTCTTTCGCAATTATATTCTTTTGCCCTATTTTGCTTCTTATTCCTGTATGAATGGTAACAATGTCTTCTAAAGTAAATTTAGACAATTCAAACCATCTACTAACAATAAGCTCTTCTTCCTCACTGAAAAAAAGAACAAAACGGTTGACATAAGAATCATGAAAAGAAGATTGTGAGTTAGTATAAACTAAAGGAGAGAAGTCTAAAAATTTCTTGGCATCTTCAAACCAAAAAGCATCAAAAGAGTTGGAAATAGTTCGATTAAGCTCTTGCATATTTTTAGTATATACTTTCTCTAAAACAATTATAACAGCTCTTCCTATAGTAACACCCATAAAAGGTTCAAAATTTAGGATGTCAATTCGAGAAATTTTGCACGTAGAGAGAATTAATTGCCTAAGCTTTTTAAAATAAAAACCAGTCAAAAAACTGTCAGGAACAATAAAACAAAGTTTGCCTCCAATTTTCGATAAATCTATAGCTCTTTCAATAAAAATGGGATATAAAGGTAATTTGTATTCAGCAGAAAGAAAACTAGAACGTAAAAAAGACTTAAAATCTTGAGAATAATGCTGACCATTTCGTAAACCATAAGTCATAAAAGGAGGGTTACCAATAATAAAATCATAATAAAACGTATTATTATTAGCATTATTAGCCGTTTTTGCTTTAACCTTAAATTTTAAAGAATCATTAACTTCGATAGAAATATCCGTAGGAATAATAACTTCATTAGGAAAAAAGTGCTTGAGTGTGAGATATACTCGTAATTGATAAATCGCTAATGCATTCTGATCTGTATCAATAGCGAAAAAGTTGCTGGATATGAAAGAAAGAAGTTCTTCAGTAAAAAGATAATGTTCTTTTTTATTAATTAAAATCAATTCATGAATCAGTGGAAGAAGAAGATTTCCCGTTCCAGCAGAAATATCAGCAAAAGTAGAAAAAAATAACTGTTTCTTATCTCTAGAACTTGGATAACCATAATGCAGTAAATGATTGCTCATATACTCACTAATAATCATAGGCGTGGTAATTTGCCCTTTCTCTTTCTGACTTTTTTCGGATAAGAAAGGTAAGAAAAACGATAAATGATAGGGTGTAAACATGGTAGAAGAAAAGTTTTCGTTGAGTGAAAAGGAGAGGTCACTGAAAGTATTCTCGATATCTGATTGAGTAGAAGAATCTTCTATATTGAAAACTTGGTAGAAATGTCTCTTGGCCTTTTCATCATTATCTAAATCCAATAACTTCATTATTGTAACTTTAAACAACTTTTGATATTCAAGAGCTGAACATTTTTTACTCTTCAAAACTCCAAAAATATTCTCACTATTGTCTTTAAGCCTCAACAAACAAAAACATTAAGTAGAAAATATAAACTTATCGCCTAAATCTGAAAAATCATGTGGTCAATTATGTTAGTAATTATACTTAATTCAGGAATTGGAAAGAGATTGTTTCCATTGACAGAAGAAATACCGAAATGTATGGTGAAAATAGGTCAAAAAACTATTCTTGAGAGAGAATTAGATATACTCAAGAAATTAGGATTAAACAAACTATTGATCACAACAGGGCCTTTTGAAGAAAAGATTAAAGAGTTAATTTCTTCAAATTATAGTGATTTAGAAGTAAAATATGTTCATAACCCTGTATATGATAAAACAAATTATATTTACTCAATATGGCTGGCGAAGGAGATTATAGAAAAGGAAACAGAAGAAGAGATCTTACTACTTCATGGAGATTTATTATTTGAAAAGGAAGTTATGACTAAATTACTTAGTTGTTCCCACGAAAATAGTGTTATCATAAATTCAAGAGCCCCCTTACCTGAAAAGGATTTTAAAGCGAGAGTGGAAAATGATTTAGTTAAGGAGATAGGTGTAAATGTATGGACAAATGCCTTATTCTGCATACCAATATATAGAATGAAAAGAGATTTTTTCAAAAAATGGTTAGATGAAATGGACAAAATGATAGAAAAGGGAGAAAAACAGTGTTACGCTGAAAATGCTCTCAATGTGTTATTAGATGACCTACATTTACATTCTTGTTACATAGATAAAGAAAAATGTATGGAAATAGATACATTTGAGGATATTAAGATAGCAGAAAAAGATTTTTGAGAAAAAGAAAAAAATTCCTTTAACTCTTTTTTATTCCTTTATTATTACATGATACCCTCTTTTTAATGTTGTATTTTTGTCAAAGGCTATGGGTATACCTTTTTCATTGAAAGCTAAAGTTATCTCTTTTTTTTCTTTCTCTACCTCACTCACTTTTTCTTCTTTTTCAACTACTTGCAATTTATACTCTTTCAAGCCTTTTTCTAATAATGAAGGGGCTTTAAAACCCATCTTTTTCCCCTTCTTTTCAATGGTATCTAGAATAGTTTTAGCAGCAGTACCTTCACCATATGGGTTAGAAGGAAACTCCAATTGTTCAATGTTTTTCTGTAATTGTTCTTCTATGGCTTCGAAAATTTTTTCACACTTAATTTCGGTAAGGATATTTAACCCCATTTCTACAGATTCAGGACGTTCTGTAGTATTTCTTATGGTAACCATTTTTTTCTTAAGAGTAACAATTTCCTCTTGAATTCCACCAGAATCCGAAACTATTAATGAACACTTTTTTAGAAGGTTAAGAAATTCTAAAAATGATAAAGGAGGAGTAATTAGAACGTTCTTTAGGTTTTCTAATTTACTCATCAATTGGAATTCCTCTAACATTTTTTCTGTTCTAGGGTGTAACGAAAAGATTACTTTCATCTTTTTATCTGAAAGTTTTTCTAAAACTTTTACTACTTCTTTGAGATTTTCTTCATGATCAACATTGACATTTCTATGAAGGGTCCAAAGAATAAAAGGTTCGTTTCCTAGAAATCTTACAATATCTTTTAATTTTGGTGTGTGACAATTCTCAATTAGTTCTTTATTCTGTTTAAGTACATCTACAATAGTATTTCCCGTTAAGAATATTCTTTCTGGGTCTATATTTTCTCGTAAGAGGTTGAGTATTGCCCGTTTTGAGGGAGCAAAGTGAAAATGAGTTACAATAGCTGCTACACGTCGATTAATTTCTTCAGGTAAAGTTAAATCATCACTTCTTAATCCTGCTTCAAGATGACCAAATATTACTCCTTTTTTCGCACAGGTAAGAGCAACAGCTAAAACAGTGTTAGTATCACCTTGAGCAAGAACAATATCGGGTTCATAGTTATTTATTATCAAATCGAATTTTACCATAATACGAGCTATTTGTGACACAGTATCTTCTGATCCCACAGATAAGTTATCCTCTGGTTCAACTATACTTAAACAATGAAAAATGTCTTCAGAGAGAGTTTTATCATAATGTTGTCCTGTATGAATTAACTGGAGCTCATACTTTCTAGCCTTAATCTCATTGATAAGAGGACTCATCTTGATTATTTCAGGTCTAGTTCCCACAACAATCATTATTTTGTGTATTGTCATAAAACAAGTAATCATTTTCCTCATTTCTAATAAACTTACTTGTTGAAAAGAGTAAGAAAAAACTTCTAGAGGATAAATCTTCCAAGAGTAATATTGTTTAAGAAAGAAAGTTGATGTTAATAGTCAAGAAATCTTAGTGTTCACTTTGCACGTTAAAAAACCTTTAAATTACATAAAATTGCTCGGAGCATATGACTAGAGTTATCCCCCAATTTAGCGATAAAATACCTGAAAGAATAGCGAAATTGGAAGAATTAGCTTATAATACTCTTTGGAGTTGGAAAAAAGAAGCTAGAGAACTATGGAGGGCTTTTGATCTCCCTTTATGGCATAAAACAAATCACAACCCCGTATTGATGCTTAAATTAATTGAAAAGGAAAGATTGCAAAAGCTTGCAAAAGATCCAACTTTTCTGTTAAAATATGATTCTGTAATATATCTTTATGACAAAGTGTGGAATAATAATAATTTATGGTATAATGAAACTTATTCCACTAAAAAAGAAAAAACTATAGCCTACCTTTCTATGGAATTTGCTATTCATCAGAGTTTACCCATCTATTGTGGAGGTTTGGGTGTTCTTTCTGGAGATCATTGCAAAGAAGCAAGTGATTTAGGCTTACCTTTTGTAGCTGTAGGATTTCTCTATTCTCAAGGCTATTTTACACAGACTTTATCTCCTGAAGGTAGACAAATAGCACTTTATGAGAATACAGATTTTGAAGAAACAGCTTTGCATCCTGTTTACCAAGATGACGGTAATTATCTGACGATTTCTATCTTTTTAGGAACTAGAACGATTCATGCAAAGGTTTGGCATTTGCAAGTAGGAAGGACCGATTTATTCTTGTTAGATACAAATCTTGAGCAAAATATCCCCGAAGACAGAGTGCTTAGTCAAAGATTGTATGATAGCGATAGAGACGCACGATTAAGGCAAGAAATAGTTTTGGGAATAGGCTCAATCAAAGTGTTAAAAACGTTAAACATCAAGCCTACAATATTCCATATTAATGAAGGTCATTCTGCTTTTGCTTTATTAGAACTCGCGAAAGAATATATCACAGCGGGTTTAACTTTTGAAGAAGCAAAAGAAAAAGTAAGAAAACAAGTTGGTTTTACAACTCATACACCTGTCCCTGCAGGACATGAATTGTTTCATATTAGCATGATTGAACATTATTTTGAACATTATTGGAAAGAATTAGGGCTAACAAAAGAAGAATTTTTGAAATTAGGGTTATTTGAAGGGAATCAGTACGACTTTAATTTAACTATGCTCGCTCTAAATATGTCTAGTATTGTTAATGGAGTAAGTATGCTTAATGCAGAAATAATGAATAAGCAACTCAAACCTTTGTGGGAACAAGTCTATACTGAAGACCCCATTATAGGAATAACTAATGGTGTTCATGCACCTACTTGGGTTTCAGGAAAAATACAAGACCTTTTTACTCGTTATGTAGATTCGAATTGGTTAGACAAACATGACGACACCATGATGTTTGGCAAAATCCATGACATACCTGATAGAGCTTTGTGGAGTGTTCGACAAGAATTAAAGAATAAGATGTTTACATTCATTAGAGATAGAGCTAGACATAAGTGGCAAAGAGGAAAATTAACGCCACAACAAGTTTTGAGTTCAGGAGTAATGCTTGACCCTAACGTATTAACAATAGGATTTGCAAGAAGGTTTGCACCTTATAAACGAGCTACATTATTATTTAGAGACTTTGAGAGACTGAAAAGAATCATTACAAACCCATACATGCCCGTTCAATTTGTTTTCGCAGGAAAATCACATCCTGCTGAAGAAGAGGGGATAAAGATGATCAAAGATATTTATCAACACTCTATCAATCCTGAACTTCAAGGAAGAATAGCCTTTTTAGAAGATTATAGCCTTAACATTGGACGTTTTATGATACAAGGAGTAGATGTATGGTTAAATAATCCCCGAAGACCTTTAGAAGCTAGTGGAACAAGCGGTCAAAAAGCAGCTATGAATGGTATTCCAAACTTTTCTGTTCTTGACGGATGGTGGGCTGAAGGATATAATGGTAAAAATGGGTGGAAAATAGGATCAGACGAAACATTTGCAGATCTTCACCAACAAGATGATTATGATGCGAACTCTCTTTATGAAACCTTAGAAAAAGTGATTATACCACTCTATTATAATAAAGATAATGAAGGCATACCTCGTGATTGGCTAAATGTTGTTAGAGAGAGTATGATAAGTTCTATTCATCAATTTTCCACAAGAAGAATGATAAAAGAATACGTAACAAGGGT
>CAZEQQ010000035.1:0-12507 GCA_964514425.1 uncultured archaeon | reverse complement strand
AACTTATTAAAAAATATGCTCAAACAAAATTACTCATTATTGATGAATGGTTATTTGTTTGTGATAAACTAAAAGTGAACCAGAATATCAACCGAAAAATGAACCGAAATTAAAAATAAAATGATAATCTCTTCATAACTAAAGTTATGAGGAGGAAGAAAGGAATGATAAATCTGGAGATAAAACAAAAAATAATAATAAAAAGTGAAAATGAAGGGAAATCCGAAAGACAAATTAGTTATGAATTAGACATAAGCAGAAATACAGTAAGAAAATATTTAAAAGAATATAGAGAAGCAAAACAAAAATTAATGGAAGAAGGAGCTGAAGTAAATAGGGAAGAATTAATAGAAGAAATAATAAAAAAACCAAAATACGATAGTTCAAACAGAAAAAAAGTAAAGGTAACTGAGGAAATAGAAGAAAAAATAAATGAATATTTAAAAAATAATGAAATAAAAAGAAATAACGGACAGCATAAACAACAAATGAAAATAATAGATATGCATGAAGATTTGGAAGAAAAAGGATATGAAATAAGTTATACTTCAGTAAGAAACACTGTACGTGAAATTGAAAAAGTAAATAAAGAATCATACATCAAACAAGAATATACGCCAGGTGAAATAGTAGAATTTGATTGGGGAGAGGTGAAAATATTTGAAGAGGATAAATTAAAAACATTTCAAATAGCAGTATTTACATTTGCAAAAAGTAATTATCATTATGCGATATTATTTCCCAAACAAAACACAGAATGTTTTTTGGAATCTCATGCTTTGTTTTATGAACATATTGGAAAGATAAATACAATAATGGTATACGATAATATGAAAGTTGCAGTAAAAAAGTTAGTAGGAACAAGCAAAGAAGCGACAGATGCATTATTAAAGCTATCAATTTATTATGGTTTTGATTATAGATTCTGTAACGCAAGAAAACCAAACGAAAAAGGACATGTAGAGAGAGGAGTTGAATATATAAGGAGAAAAGTATTTTCAAAAAAAGATGTGTTTAAATCGTTAAAAGAAGCAAATGAACATTTATTAAAAAAACTAGAAAAAATAAATTCAAAAAAAAGAGTTTATGCAAATAACAAAAGTCCTAAGGAGTTATTAGAAGAAGAATTAATGTATATGAAAGCAAAACCACCAAAATTTGAAACAGCTGTAATAAAAGATTGTGTTGTAAATAAGTATTCAACAATCACAATAGACTCATGTTATTACTCAGTACCAGAAAAGTTTACAGGGAGGTTGATAAAAGTTAAATTATATACGGATAAAATAATAATGTATTCAAACGAAGAAAAGATAGGATATCATGAAAGAATATACGGACTTAATAAATGGAGTGTGAAATTAGAACACTATTTAAAAACGTTAATAAAAAAGCCTGGTGCATTAGCTGGCTCAACAGCATTACACCAAGCACATGAAAAAATACAAGTTCTATACAAAGACTATTTTAGCACAAAACCTAAAGATTTTATATTATTAATAAATTACATGTATGAAAAAAATATAACAATTGAAAAAGCTATTAAAGAATTAATAAAAATTTCTCCGAAAGATATAAGTTTAGATAAAATAAAATTAATAATAGAAAAAAAAGAAGCAATAAAAACAGACAAAGAAAACGAAATACAAGCTATTTCAAGAAAGCAGTTATTAATTTTAAGTGAGATGATGGCATGAATATAACAAACGAAATACACGAATATTCAAAATATTTAAAATTACCTGGAATTAGAAGAAACTTCGAAAGAGTTATTCAAGAAGCTAACGAAACTGATATGGGATATGGAGAGTTTTTAAAAAAGTTATTAGAAGAAGAATATGAAATTAGAAACGAAAACAGTAAATTGAATAGAATAAGATTAGCTAATTTTCCTCAAAAAAAATATTTAGAAGATTTAAAAACCGAGTGTTTGCCTGAAGATGGTCGAAATAAATTGAAATTGTTAAAGTCTTTAGATTTTGTTAAAAATGGTCAAAACATAATTTTGGCAGGGAATCCAGGGACTGGTAAAAGTCACATTGCTATAGGTTTAGGTATTAGAGCTTGTATGCAAGGGTATAAAGTTTTATTTTTTTCTGTTCCTTCTTTAATCACTCAACTAAAAGAAAGTAGGTCTGAAAGAACTTTGAGAACGTTTCAATTAAAAATTGAAAAATACGATATTATTATCGCAGATGAATTAGGTTATATTTCTTTTGACAAAGAAGGTGCAGAGTTATTATTTTCTTCTTTATCTTTAAGAGCTAATTCTAAATCAACCATTATTACTACTAATTTATCTTTTGATAAATGGGAAGATATTTTTGGTGATCCTGTTATTACTGCTGCTATGGTTGACAGACTAACTCATAAAGCTTTTATGATCAACATGAACGGAAATAGCTACAGAATTAAAGAAACTCATGATTGGATTCAATCTCTTCGTTCTTCTTAATTTTTTTTCTTGGTCTGGTTCACTTTTCGTTTTATTTTTGGTTTTTATTTCACTTGACAAAAACATGTGAGTTCATCTGGGTGTTCTTGTCTCTTCCTCTTAATGAAATCTCCGAATCTAATATACTTTTCTTTCACGATTTGCACCTCCTTCCATCCTGAGGTGAACTGTTGAAAATAAATTTCACATGTTCAGCTGTAATATATAATTTCACATATTTCACCTTATGGCGTAATTGTACTACAAAAAAATGTTCTCGTCAATCCCTTTTTTCACAAATTTGCGTAAATATTTTTATTTCGAGTACAACTCATCAGGAAGTTCATCCCAAAATTGAATAATAGCACCACAATAAATCCCATGCTCACTATCATCGATATTCAATACTCGTTCTCCAAGTGTTGTCTTATACAGGTCAAGTAAATCAGTTGATTTACTTTCTGCATCAAAGTAGTCTGACCTCAGTTGTTTCAGCTTTGTAGCAGACCATCCGTCGCCATGTTTAATCACATTGGCTAATAATCTTAGTTCTTCAATCTTAGACCAGGAATTGAGCCGCTCTAAGTCTTGTCCAAATTCATTAAACACTTCTTTTATGTCTTCGATTCCACGAGTGCAGAAAGCCGAAAAATCAATATGATTTCCCTTCTTATCAATAAATCTATGTGTCCTCGTCACTTCTTCAAAAAAAATTTTCTAACTTGCTGTTCCCAGAATTGATATAGGGTTGAGATCCACATTAATCGCATATTGTACTGCATGAGCGACATACTTTCAAAGTATTCTAATACTTCTTCCCATGCCATCTCTGCAAAATATGCGGGATCATCACATTCAGGGTTAAAGTATCTACCAAATTCAGTATTCTTCTCATCAGCAATAGTTTGTGACTCTTCCTCTAATGAAGAAAATATTGGTATAATCCTTTCATCATAAGTCTTGGAAAATATCTCAAATGGTTCTTTCAGCATTTTTCGTACTTGATTGTCTAAATACAGCTGTACCTTCATATCTTCACCTCCCTTAAAATGACTCATCTTTCCCTAAGTATTCCTTATTTCAGGTGTCCTATTTAATTAGATTTCTGAAATTTTCACTAAACAGCAGCTCAGTTTCATCTACAGTTTTACCTAGTATTTTAGATGTTTTTATATAAAAATCATCAAAATAATCTACAGTAAAGTTGTTTCTCGTTTGTTTTGTAAATGGCGAATCACTCTCAATCAATAATTTATTTGCAGGAATTACTGAAATAAGAGCTGCTCCTTTTTTTGTAACTAACATATCGCTATTTACTGAAAAATAATATCCTTTATTTATAGCGCGTTCTAGCTCTTTCTTGCTTCCAGTAAACCAATGAAGAATTATCTTATTCTTGCTTTCTCCGACAATATCAATAACACTATCTGTGGCCTTTCTACTATGTATACTAATAATTTTATCTTCAAAAGTATTGCAAGATTCTATAATTCTTTCAAAAATTTGTTTCTGATCTACAATTATACCTTTTGAATAGTCTAGGCCTATTTCTCCAATGTATTTACTTTCAGGTAAATAGTCCAAAAACAAATTAAGTTGATTACCGTATTGAATCACTAGTTCTGGATGAAACCCCAGCGAGAATCTAGTAAATTTTAAATTCGGATATTTGTCTTTATACTTTTTATAAAGTTTTGGAACATTTGTCATCACTATGGTATAAATCTCATTTTTCTCGATATACTTGAGTTTCATTTCAAAGTCATCATATAGATCAAGATGCGTATGTGTGTCATATTTAAGTATTCTCATGATAATCTTTCATCACTTCCTTTAGTTCAGCAATACCTCGCTTAAAAATTGATTCATATTGTTTAAGATTTGAATTTAAAGGTCCAGACATTTGAATATCGAGGTATGCTCTCTCAGAATCAAACTTCTCAAGGCCAAGCAAATATGAGTTCAAGTTTTGTCTAGCTGTTTTCCCCGATGAAAAATCCTCATCATAATAAGATGTCATATCATCAATTCCAGCAGAATTAATTGCTGCTCTTCTTATAATACATGGCAAACACGTTCCACAATGTTGGGTCTCACTTTCTCCACGCATTCTCCCTACATCGGGATGAGAACATGACATTGTATTTATAATATTCTCCGCTAAAAAATCTTTATTTTTGCACTCCGTAACCATTTCACCTTTTGTTTTGAATTGGTATGGATTATATAAAGTGATCTCTATGCCTAAATTATTCAATAAATCTTGAAACAATTCCATATAATGCGGATGAGTTGTTCTTGTACTGCTAGTTCCAGTTCGAGAATAAGTTAGTGGTATGTTCAATGAAATATATCCGTTTTCCGGTATAATTAAATCTAGTTTTTTCTTAAAACAGGCAGCTAACGCAATTGCATGACTGAAAAACATAAAAGACCGAGATCTCATTGTTTCTTCTTTTCCGCCATTGGGAGCAGCATAGAAAGAATAAAAATTTTCCTTAGATAATGAATACTTTTTAATCAACTCTTCTCTTAAAGCTTCTTGATATTCTAATGTACCTTTTCCTCCGCCATAATGACTGACGAAAATAATATCCTTGTTTTCATCTTCCAATAAATCAATAGCACCTATAAATGAATCAAGACCTCCAGAAAACATACACAGTTTATTTATATCAAGTTTATCAATTCTCGTTTGTACCATCTGGTCTTTTATCTTTCTTTCCTCTGGTGTCAACTCCCTATCTCTAAATGTAAATTCCCAACTATCCCCTGTAAGGAAATTAATTGTACGTTTCAACAACTCCACATTTTCTTCTAATAAATCTGCATTGAGCACTGGTAGGTGCAAATGAATATTTCTTTTCCAGGCATTAAATGAATCTTTTCTTTTGATTATTCTATCCGCCCCATATACAGCTAATGATATTACCAATAGATCTATAGCTTCATTTGAAGGGAATTCTGGAAGCAATTCTAATTTACTCTTCCAAAAAGTATATCTATAATCTTCGAAACTACATGTAATAATGTTACCTTCGACACTATATTCTTCAGAATTTAAAAATTTGTAAACAATATTAATCAATCTAGCGCACCCCCTTACACTTGTTTTTATACGTAGTCTTCGAAAGCGTTAAAACATGTCTGGAACAATTTATTCATCTCTTTGTTAATACTACTTGAGCGATAATCTTTGCTTTCTGGCTTCATTTCACGCATTCTCAGCTCTACTTTTACTTTTATATAATTTTTAAGCTCCTGTTCTTTCTTGACTGCCTCTTTTGGGTTACTTTCATACTTCTCAAAACGGCTTTGTAAATCAGTCATTACTCGCCTAAAAATGTATTCACTCATAAAGACTTCAATAACTTTACTGAATGTGGGCTCATCTATCTTCCTTAATGATTCAATATCCTCATTGTTTTCAAGAACTAAATTATATAACTCAGAGATAGCTTCACCTGAAGCACCCCTTGCAGCAATGTCTTCCTTTGTGTCTGCATTACCAGAGATGACATTAACAAGTTCTGATAAAACTTCTTTTGCACTCCTTCCAACATAATCAATCTGTAACGACTGTAGCGTATTTTCAACACCATTCTCTCTAAAACCTTGTATAACCCTACCTAGATTGATTGCTGCAGTTTTTCCTGATGTTGAAGATCTGGAAAGTTGTCTTGAACCCCCAGATGCTCCAACATATCTGCTCATGACTTTCCCTCTGTTAGTTGAGGTGCCTTTTACATACCTTGTCATCGCATCTTTAGCATCTTTCCATCTATAAGGAGATAATTGTGGTTTTTCCTCATCATTACCATCAAGTGAATCAGCGTCCTCTGGGGAATCATTATTATCAAAATCGTCATAATCACTAGGTAGCAATGACTTTACTGGTCCGTCAAAAATACTTGAAGTGCCCATAATTAATTCCCCCTTTCTGCTTCGATTATTGATTTAAGCATAGGTTTGTCTTTAACCCATCCATCGAGTATTTCATCGATTTTTTCAAGTTGATTTGTTTCAACTGCATAATTACGAACACGAGGTATTTGTGCAGGCTCTATCCTTGTCCCACTAATCGATTCTAACCCTCTAAGAATAGTTTGATTAGCTTCTTTTTTCTTTGCTCCCCACTCTAATAAAGAACGTACTTGCATATCAGTTATCTGTGAAGAACTATTCATATTTGAAATTAAGTGTTCAATTATTAATCCTGTTTCGTATTCATTAACGTCATTTTGTCTATCAATAGCAAAACGAATACCTGATTCTGAGCCAGCCAATAGATTTTTCAAAACCTCACTGCTAGTTTTGCTTAGCTTAGTTTTCGCCATTTCATATCTATTATCAAGAGTCGTCCTTGCAAAATAGAAATATGGTCGCAGATCTATCTGACCTATAGATGGTTCTATGTCAATCCAATTGAGTATCCATGGGTCATCTTTCCAAGCTTTTAATACCTCTAACGAATCCAATTGGTTGCTCTCAAATAGTTTTAGCTCTTCAATTCTTCCAGCAAGATCAATCGGAGCTTTAACTAATTCAGCAAACATACGTATTTTAAAATATTCAAGCATCATTACTTTTGCTAAGATCTTTCTATCTAATTCGATTCCTTTATATTCAGCCATAGTTAATCGCATTTCCATAGAATTTAAAAAACGCTTACAGTGTCTTGGATTACCGTTTAATCCGCTAGCTAATACTGGGGAAATTTGTTTTGACACTTCTAAACTCACCTTGACTTTATCAGCTATTTCTTCATTGAATTCTTTTAATAAAACGTAATCTATCTGGAAATCTAAGAAATTCTTAATTTTTTGCTCATTAATAAATTTTATAGTATTCTCAAACTCTTCTGTTAACAGGTCTTTTTCCATAAAAAGTAGTGATATGTAAAGTTCTACTTCCCGGGTACTTAGCCTTGGTATTCTTACCGGATACTGAACAATTTTTTCTAAATATTCTTTACCGATGTCAATACCAATTCCTTCGATTTCTTTGAACTTGGTTTGAACGGCATACGAAATATGCCTTTCATCTGCGCCAATAATGAAAACAGTTCTTCCTACATATAGGAACAGACGGATCGCCTCTAAAGTATCTAATATTGTATCCGGGCTACATCGATCAAGCTCATCAATAAAAACAACTAACCTGTCTATCTTGGTCTCTTTTAGTAATGTATCAAAATCAGCTCTGAATGAATTAATATCCTCACGAAGCTCTTTATCTGTAAGCTCAGCTTTAATAGCTTCCATCAAATCTTCTTTGACTATGCCATCCTTTGAAGGTAACATATTATCTAATGCATTTGAGATGGCAAATTCAGCTACAATGCTTGATCCTCCTGTTAGAAATGCTCCTGCAAGTTTAATTGCATTTTTCACAAGCTTCATTTTATCTATGCTTTTATACAAACCAGCAATACATTTTTTTGCATTGTCACCTAAAGTCCTGTTACGCTCTATAGTGTCTAGAATATTTCCTAATAAAGCTGTTTTTGCATCTTCATAGTCTTCAAATAGCCACCCATTGAAATATATACACTCTGTCTCCTTATTACCTTTCAATGAAGCTATGCTCATGTTAATCAAACTGGACTTGCCGCTTCCCCAATCGCCATACACTCCTATTGTAGAAGGTAATAAGTCATCATTTTTGATAATATTGCTCACAGTTTCAATTAGATAATCAAAGTCAAGATAATCAAGTTCTGTTTCACTATCTCTCCACATCATTACACCCCCATTACATTTAAAAAGTTCTACTCATCTTCACCACGATGCTCAACAGCCATTTCATCTACCCAATCTTCCTCAACGTAGACCATCCCATTTCGGCCTTCCACTTTACGATTAGGCCCAGCCTTATACAGCTTACAATTTAATGGGCCATAACAGAATGTCTCGAATCTGTACTTCTTCTTACCTCTAGGATTCCAGTTATCAACGATAATCTCAACGGGCATTCTGCATCCCCACATGCAGCTACTACACTTTGTATCGTGTGTCCTGGCCTGCCAGTCTGCGGTGTCCTCTTTCTCTGTAAACTTCCAGCTCCGGCGGTACCAGTTCCCATGGGGATGATGTGCTACCGGTTGTACCTTGAGAGATGAGTTTGAGCTTTGAGACTTTGTAATACTCTGTAGGTTCAAGATCAGGATCCGGCACTGGGACACACTCGCCACTGATGATATCATTCACTTTAAATTGATGTTTGGCATGGGCTGTTTTGCCGATGCCGATGGAGAAGATGGTATGTTGGTTATTGATTTCTCCCTCCAAAGTGATGGCATAGCCCAGGTATGTATGGGAGGCTTCGTCGAAGGACTGAGTAGACGGATCTTGGGTTGGATTGATATAATTTTTCCGGTGAATATATGTTTGTCCATTTTTGATGAGACCTCCCTTTACTCATTGATATCTTAACTTCCCCAAATCTCAAAAGATTTGACTTTGCCAGAATTACTAATGTAATAATTAGTTGCCGCTAGTACTTCTTGAATCTTATCTGGTATGTCCATGCTCTTGCATATGGAAGGCTGAACTACTACTATCTTACCTCGAAGCACTTTATCTTGTAGTTTCATGTCCTTTAGGAAGTTCTCATATTCTCCTTTTATAAACACGCAATGATCAGATTTTCTCCGACTCCTAATTTTCTGAAGAAACGTTGACTTAGTTTTTAGCCATATTGTTGACTTTATAGCCTGACCGACTACTTCGTATATATCTCTTATGCTTGAATTGTAATTTTTTGCACCCATTGCCTTAACATGATACAAAGTAACTTCAAACTCCTTTTCTTTACTCTGAATTGTAATGAAGTCTGCCATTTCTCCAGAACTATGATCGTATATAATATAGTCAAGCTCTACATTTTCAAAAAGAACTTCTCGGAGCGTGTCTTGAATTGATTTGCCTTTTTTTCGAGTCTTACTTGTTCTAAATTCAATACTTACATTCGTTTCATATTTTTCTTTCCAAGGGATTGTTATGATATTATCATTGGTAAAAACTATAGCTTCTGGGTCTCCCACGCTGATTTCATTTCCTTGAATCATAACATCATCAGTAGTACGGAGTATTAACGGATAATTTGATAGATATGAAGATAAACCAATCTTTTGTTGTCCCTCAAAAATTAAAAATTCTTCTTCTGCTGATTGATAGTCACCATTTATGTCACAAATGAGACTCTGCTCTTTCTCTCCAATTGAGGCTTGTATCGTAATCATATCATTTTTTATTTTAATGATCCTAATCTCAAGATCAGTTATGATGCCAAGTATGCTTTCAGTCTTATCATACACTAATGATGGATTAGCATATGATTCTCCTGAAAGATCAGCAAAATAAATATTTGGGGGATACTCTTCAAGTTTTTTCGGAATAGGCAAAAAGTCAAAATTTGTATTAGTTTTAACCACCATTTCAGAGTTGAATATTTTAACCCCATTTAAATCGCACCAAGATACAAAATCTTTAAGATTAGCATATGAACTACTCCAGATTTTCGAACCGCTACTATATCCAATGGTGATTTTTTGCTCCTCTTGTGTTGCCTTGCAAAATACGTGTCCCGCAGAATATAGCCTACCTGTACTTGGATCGATTGCTTGACTAACATCAGAGCCAGCAGATATTCTGTATGATTCACCAGATTCATTAAATCTATTTTGCATACCGGAGTTGAAAATTTCAAATTCTTTTAAATTACCTAGAACCCTGTGCATTTCATGCTTCGGAATCTTCTCAAAATTACTAGAAAAAGATTCAACTATTTGCTCATAGATAAATTCGCTTTTTACCTGTGAATAAATATAAAGTATTCTAGTCTCTTTCTGATAGTGTATAATATATAAAAGATTTTCTTCGTCTTTTACAAGGTTGCCAGTGTACCATTTTGGGGTTTCATATCCCTTGCCTATAGCAACGATTGTTTTATCTTCTTCATTCAAGAATGGCCCATAGGCTATATTACAGATCTTAGGAAAAGTACCATGTATATTAAATCCTGTTACCTTATATAGTTTTGCATGGCAATTAGGTCTAATAGTATGTAAAGACAAATTTAGGTCTGGATCAATCTGTTCATTTTTGTCGATAGAGTACTCCCCTATATATTCTTTTTCTATTTCTTCCCTATTTATTTTATTTTCACTTAGGTCAATTATAATCTCTTGCCAAATAGCATCACTTTTATACAGGGCTTTATTTTCTATTACCAATTCTTCATCATTCATCGCAATAAACTTTGCCACATCAATATTTTCAGCATTTGTACGTGCAAATCTTCCAATGAATTGAAGAGTATTTGCTAATGATTTATGCGGATCATGGATTGCTGCAATCTTCAGATTGGGGAAGTCAAAACCTTCGCCTAGCATATCAACACATATTATACCATCCAGTTCTTTTTCACGTAGAGTATCAATTATTTTATACACGGTCTTTGAACTCATAGAGCTGTCAACTCTTTGTAAATTCAAGATTGTTTCAGAGTTATATAGCTCCTGCAAATCTTTGGCTCGATCTTTGCTGCTCGCTCTCACCATTAAAAAATGTTCGTATCCCTTCTCACGGTCAAGAAGGAAAATTGACTCTGCTTTTTTAGCGATAAGATAGTCTTTGTTTTGGGAATTTGGTATAGGTATGTATTGGATTTCACCAAAAATACCATCTTTATAAGATTGGGATAGTGGATAATTATAAACAAAAACTCCTTTTATCATCTTATTGTCCATTCGAAATGGAGTTGCAGTAAATAAAACGTGTTTTGCTTCATTTATATTTTCTAATATTTCAGTCCATGTTTTTGCTGGAACATGGTGTGCTTCGTCAATCAAAACTAAATCGAATTTATTTCTAATATTCTCCACTCTGGATAAGCTCAATCCAACTTGAGGTGTTGCAACAATTACATCTGAGTCTTCAATTTGATTATCATGATCTTCTTTATAAAGACCTTTCATCTCAAATACTTTTGGCTTTTTTATATTTTCAGTAAGAACATTCACTTTAGTTAGTGTCTTTAATGTTAAATATTCTCCTGAGACCTGACTTCGCACTAACTTACTCGGGGTAATAACTAAAACTTTGTTGGCTTCTAGAGCATACGGAGTCATCATCAAAACGGCAGTTTTTCCAGAACCCGTAGGCATCACAACAACGGCTGCTTTTGTTTTGTTCAAAGTGAAAAATGATGAAATTGAATGAATAGCTCCCAATTGTGCATTCCTTAATCCACTCGTCTCATCATCAGCTTTGGGATATTTTAGTTTATTGTAGTTTTTAGAAAAATAACTATTCAATTCAATTCCCCCCCTTGTATGCTATGGCGTAAACTTAAGAAATTTGGGGATTATATAACCCATATCAAATAAGAATTCTAGAAAATAACTTGTTTTTTTGTAATTTTAAATCTAAACTATTTATATTTTTTATTGAAGATAAAATTAACCTTCTAATTAATTCTGGTAAATCATTTGAAGAAATTTCTTCTAAATCATTTTTTGAAAGCATTCGCATAAATTTCACTTCCTTAATATTTAGAAAACATTATTTTTTTTGAGTAATGATTCAATAAAATAAATTTGTTCTTTTAACGGAATTTCATCAATCTCCCATCCATTTATTTCTGAATACTCAAAAAGACGGGTATAAAGTTATTAATAATTTTTTTATTCCCCATTTCGAATCATAAAGAAATACACGTTGAGAACTATTCATTAGATTACCGCCTTAAAAAATTTTAATCACTCCCTTAAAATCAAGATTTTTATTTACTAATTATTTAATCAGAGCCATCAATTAAAACATAATTAACAATCAATTATATCATATTCATTTTAATATATCAAATTCTAATAATTTAAAAACAAAATTAACATTATAAATTTTAAAAATAAAAAATGCATCATCTGATATTTCAGACAATGCATTTATTTTTCATATTTTTTGATATACCCCATCAAGGCAGATACATAGGTCTACCCCTGCAATCAATTTCCTTCCTCATTTTGTTATAAAAAAAACACCCTCACTTCCATTACACGATTTCATCTC
>CAZEQQ010000034.1:0-12521 GCA_964514425.1 uncultured archaeon | reverse complement strand
AGTACCTTTTTCGGTTTGTAAGATATATAAATTAGATTTAAACTGCTCTTGAAATTTCCAACATTCGCTATTTATTATTCTTTGATTAATTCTATCTATGGTGTTTCTTAATTTTTCTTCTAATCCCAACTCTTTGAATTTAATGTGTTCAAATTTTTGTCTCTCTATCCCTTCTTGAGTTGATAGGTAGTGCTCTATCAAACTTTGTGTATATTGAACTATTCTTGGCGGTTGTTTAACATTAGATCCCTGTGATAAGTTGAAATAAATGATTTGATTCCAGTAGTATTGTAACATATTACGAGCAATTATTTTCGTAGGCACTGAGATGTCATAATCTCTCTTTTTTTGAGTAAAAAATGCATCTAGTGAATCATACGTTTTATAATCATTGTTAGCTATTGCATCTACTGTAGCCCTCGCCCAAGCTATCTTGTTGGTGTTGTTAAAAGAACAATTTTTGATATTATGTAGCCATTGCTGTATGTAGGGAGAAGTCACCATTCAATATGAGTTACTACTTCACATTTTTAAATGTATTTAAGGTTTTATTGTACAAGTTAGATTCATTCCATATCGCCTAATATTTCTCTAAATGTAGTGAGAAAAGAGTCTATTGTCGTTTTTTCTACAGAAGTTAACAGTTAAAGCAGGATAATTTTAGCAGAATACATAAGAATCAAGTAATTATAGAGTCAAAAGAATAAAATAAATCTTAGTATAAAGACAAAAAATCAACAAGATTTTTTGTTAATTTGGAAGTACTAAAGTAAGATATACTTAATACGATATTCAATCAATTAGACTGATGGAAACTAGAACTAATGTTAAACTTGTTGGACTGATTTCTTCTTTCATAGCAATGATTATGACCATTATTTTTGCCTTTGCTTTGGTTTTGGGTTTTTGGTATCCTGTTATTTCTGGCATTATCTCTTTTATTGTCTGTTTTATTCTCGCTCTTGCTTTTTTAATCATGATTATTTGTATTGATACAATTACTCCTGAATATAAACAACTTTGGAGCCGTATTGGAATTGCTTTTGCCTCAATTTATGTTGTTTTTATAACTCTTACATATTACACCCAGTTAGCTCTAATTTTTAATCCACCTAGTGTTTCATCTGATATACTCAACTTATTAGATTATCAAGAGCCAAATTCGTGGATATTTAAGATTAATATGTTAGGATATGGCTTTATGACACTCTCTACACTTTTTACAGCTTTTGTTTTTGGTAAAAGTATCATGGAAAAATGGTTGAAAAGAATATTCATATTTCATGGGATATTTTTTGTCCCTACAATAATATTTCCTTTATTACCACTAAAAACATCAGTTGAAGAAAGTGCACTTTTTGGTAGTTTAGCACTCATTCTTTGGTGCGTGATATTTATACCATTAGCAGGTTTTGTAACTAGGTATTTTAGAGTAGAGATCATAAAAAATAACAATTGAAATAGAAAAATTCACTACTAGGTACTCAAGAATTTTTCAGGGAGATTAGAGCGGGTAGTAGACAATAATTAGAGTTATAGAGGTTTTAGTTTATGCTATGTTAACCTTAATTATTAAGGAAAACTGTTATAAATGTCGATAAAAAAAGAACTTCAATATGTTGTACTATGTTGATTGGCTACTTTTAAGTTTTTCAATGTTATTAGGTTTATTTATCTCATTTTCACTCATTCAAAGATATCTGAAGGTTAAAGTTAAAGTAGTAGTTTACTTATTTTTGAATATATTCATAGGATTTCTTGCGGATTTGAACTATTTGTATGCTATGCTAACTAATATGACCCCTAGAATTCTAGAAATAACTACAGGATTTTTTGGAATTCTTTCTGGGTACTTTTTAATCTATTTCCTGGAAACATACAAGCCAGGAAGCAAATCATTGAGAATATTCTCAGTAATGTCATTTCTTACGGGAGGAATAGTAGTTGCTTTGATTTTAGAGTTAGTATTTATAAATTCAGGAATTGAGCAATTGGTATTCTTTGGAACAGGAATAGGTACTTTAAGAGGAATGTATTTTCTACTATTTTTTGCCTATATTTCCATATTAGCTTATAAAACTATACAAAAGATAATAGTTTTTGCAATAGATAAAAAACATAAACAAAGACTAAGACTGATCCAGATATCAATAATTATATCTTACTTAGGAACAGCAAGCATATTTACAGTATATAATATACTCATGGGTTATGGTTATTATGTTTCAAATACAACAATAAATGTAGCGATAAAAGCTGTTGCTATAACCTTTTTAATGGGTATATTATTGGGTTATGTAAAAAGCCCAAGAGCTTATGAATTACACCCAGTAAAGATATATAAATTGATGATTATAAGTAAAACAGGTTTACCTATAGCAACATACGATTTCACTCCTGAGTTAAACAAAGAACAAAAAACGGACAATATATTAGTTGCAGGTGCAATTACTGCACTACGAAGTTTTATGGAAGAAATATCAGGAGAAAAAGATGAATTAAAAGCATTGATTTTTCAATCTAAAGTTATGGAAATAGAAATAGAAGAAGAATATATTTTCATATTGTTCGCAGATGAAATGAGTGAATATCTTAAGAATTCATTGAAAAATTTTGCTGAGAGGTATAAACAAGAGAAAGGTGAGAAAATAAAAAGAGCAATAGAAAGCGGTGTAACAATAGAATTGACATCAGATATTATTGAAGATCTGTTTGGAAAATAGAAATAGTAAACGGAGAACAATCTTTTACAACTCTTCCTATTTCTCTCAAGAGTTATAAAAGTTCTATCAAAGAAGTTTCGACTCGAATAACAGAATTAAGTGCTAAATCATATTTTAAGGCGAGGAAAAAAAGAATTTAATTAAGTTAATATGCTTATTATTAAAAAATAAAATTGGTAAAACAAGAGTTTTAAGGAAAATTCTCATTTACCAATTCATTACTTTTTTTCCAAATTTTTTCTTGAAGATTAAAATCATAAGTTGTTTTTTTAGCTTTGCTTATTGCACTTCTTACAACATATAAACCAGTTTTATCTATGAACTCTGAACGGGTTGCTACGTTTACAACATTTTCAGATGCTTTATCGATTGAAACATGCCCTGGTATAAAATTCATGAAAAATCTCATAACAGCAGGGGCATTTTTTGTTGTCATATTGGTTTTTACATGTCCAGGATGCACAGAATGAACACTTACTTTTGTTCCATCTAACCTTCTAGCCAAAGCATGAGTAAAAAGCACCATTGCAGTCTTAGAAGCAGCATATGCTTTCTGAGATCGATATTTACGTTCTATCATCAAATCATCTAAATTGATGTCAAAGTACTTATGGATATTTGATGCCAGATTAATAATTCGGGAGGGAATTCCTTCTTTTATTTGCTCTAAAATCAAATTTGTGAGTAAAAAATGTGATAAGTAACATACAGCAAAAGTTGCTTCATATCCATCAACTGTGACTGTTCGATTCCAGTAATAGCTTCCTGCATTATTAATGAGTATTGAAATAGGAATATTTAGTTCATTTATTTGTACTGCTGCAGTTCTTACTGAGTTTAAACTCCCAAGATCACATTCAATAAATGCTAAATATAAAGATTGAGAGGGTGAATTTGAAAGAATTTCTTTTTGTAAATCTAAAAACTTATCATGATTTCTTCCAAGGATAATCAAAGAATAACCCTTTTTTGCCAATTGAATAGCAGTAGCTCGACCTATTCCAGATGTTGCACCTGTTATTACAACATATGCTTTATCGTTCATATTAAACAGAGAGTGAAAGCAAATTAAAAATTATTCTTTACTAAAAGGTAAACTATTGTTTAAAAATAGATCAACAAAATGTCTTTATCTCAATTTAAGGGAGTATTCCTTAATTTATGAAACAATTTAACTCCTTTACCCTACTTTCTGTAAGTATCTCCTAATAATAAGGTGGGAGGGGAGCATATTAGTAGTTCACCTTCAGTTATTGTCAAAAGGTAGTTAAAAGATTTAGGAGAATTTTTTTACTTCTAAAAATTCTCCCAATAGAACCATGTTTGCAACAAAGGATCACGTGGCCCTGCTATTAAATCGCTCATTGACCATGATTTCCCAAATTCTACATTATTCATTTTAGTATATCCTATTCTAAATGTTAAATTTGAGGGGAAAAACTGGATAGCGTTTATTGTTGCTTCATATCCACATCGTCTTTGTGAACGTAATAACTCATCAGAATCGATTTTGTTATCTCCTGTAGTACGATATTCGGCAAAATCATTGATATATCGTTCATATCTATGACAATTTACTGGTTCATTGTTTACCCTTTCGTGATTTGTTACTACCACAAAGTTATCGGATGGATTTGTAGCCCCTCTATATCCTACTATGTCATCTCTGACTTCTAGTATAAAAACAGGATTTATATTTTCTTCTATAGTATTGTTAGAACCAACTAAAAGTAGCACTGAATGAGCAATGTTTTGTTTTAAGAAGTATTCTTGACTACGAATTACAATATCTGTTCCATTCTCTTTCTCTAAGAACCTTCTTATTGCCAAGCAAACTCCTGTTCGATCGGCTTCTGAAGTCATTCCACCATTTGAGGAGTCCACATGCATCCATACGCCTTTACTATTAAAGCCAGAAATAACTCCGATGATTCCAGGCATAGAGAACGACATTATGTCATATTTGAAATATGATCCAGGAGTAGAGTTTCCTCGAAATATCATTATTATGTAAAGTTGGGTGACGTATGCATTTTCATCTATAACAAAGTCAAGATTACGACCGATAAAAGTTTGTCCTGATGCTGAGCTTGACCCCCATACACCTATTCCTGAACAAGCAACTTGATAATAGTCTTGAATTGTGTTAAGCATCCATAGGTCAATAACATCCCATTCTCGCTGTAAGGAAGGAACATATCTATCTGCTCCTGCTGCAACTGCCCCAGCAAAAATACCTTCAATCTCTTCACTATAATATGTAGAGTTTCTAACAAGATATGAGGGTATAATATCATTGTGGAATTCTTCATATCTTGACACACTTTGTATAATTGCAAGGTTGTACTCTATTGAGTATTTTATTACATCACCTAATAGAAATCCATGAGCAAAACCCATCTCAGATTCAGTTCCATTTAAATCCAACACCATAAGACCTTCTTCTGTCCGATATAATAGCCCATTGGGATGGTTTTGTGGTGTCGTTGGTAAGCCCACATCCATATATTTTCCCTGAGTCTTTATGTAGTAATTATACCAGTATCCACCATATCTATAGAAAACAAATGATGCTGAAAGAATAAGTGTAATAAGAACAAATAATAGAATGAATCGCTTAATTTTCTTTTGTTTCGTTACACTTAACGAGCTTTTTGCTAGTTGATTTAAGTTATCGGTCATACAAAAGCAATTATTCAGATTATTTATAAAATTTGTTTATATTTTTGTAATTTGTCCTTGATGTCTTAACTTTTATCTCTTGTAAATTCTCAGATACTTTATTGAAAAAACACAGTAATTGTCTAATACTGAAAAACAGCCTCTCATTCTTACTTTTTTTAGAATAAGATCTAAGATTCATTAACGAATTTCATTCATAAACCTTCTGAGCACAATATTCTCCTTTTCAATTGTTCGTTGAATTACTACAAATTTCCGTAATACTTTTTTTTGTAAGAAAGATAGTTTTATCTTTTTTACTTATTATTCTACTATAACCATGAATCCTAAAAGAAATCTTACAGAAGATGAATGGAAGAAAAAATTAACTTCTGAACAATTCAGAATATTAAGGTTAAAAGGTACTGAAAGACCATTTTCTGGCGAATATTGGAATAATGATAAAAAAGGAGAGTATAAATGTGCGGGTTGTGGTACTCTTTTATTTTCTTCAGATACAAAGTTTGACGCGGGTTGTGGATGGCCTAGCTTTTTCAAACCTATAAGTGACGAAAACATTCTTGAAGAGAATGACGTAAGTTTAGGAATGATACGAACTGAAGTTTTATGTAAAAACTGTGGTGGTCATTTAGGTCACGTTTTTGATGATGGACCTAATCCCACAAGCTTACGTTATTGCATTAATTCAGCATCATTGTCTTTTGAAAAAGAGGGATCTGCCGATAAAGAAGAATCTTAGAAAAACTTTTTTTATTTTTATTATTTTTCGTGAAACATATGAAAATAGAACCTATTAGTCACAATACCATACATCTTGCGGCTATTTGCTGTTTAAGTGATCCTCTTTTAGAAGATTCATCTTTTGAGCAAGAACATAGCAATAATAAACAATGGATACAAGAAGGAGTTAAATATAAAGAAGAATGGTTAAAGATACATCTTGATAAATATGGAGAGGTAGGTTATTTAGCGTTTGATCAAGATAAACCAATTGGACTTTTACAATTTCTACCTGATCCTTCAAAAAGAATTCTTTTTGTTCAATGTATATTTATACCAGAAGAGAAGTATAGACGATTAGGTTTAGGTAAACAACTTTTACAACGTTTAATTGAAGATAGTAAACAACCCAAAGTTTATTTTGAAAATAATCCCCCAGATGCTCTTGTTACTTACGCTTTTGAAGTTCCTGGTTTTTACCCACAAGATAAATTCTTTAAGAAAAATGGTTTTCTTGAATTCGACGTTTCTGACCCCTATTACCTCTATTATCCTCTTAAAGAGGATATTCAGATTCCTTCCTCCTTTTACCGATATACCCCCACACCGGAGGATTTACACTCTGCTTTAGTTCTTTTCGATACTTACTGTCCTTTTTGCGTTTTTTTTGTTGAGACCTATAAAAAAACCTTCCAAAAGAATTGGAAGGATTTAGAACTCAAAATCCTCGATCCTTTAAGAGATCAGCAAGAGTATTCTTTACGTGGTACAGTTCCATTTTGTTCTATTAAAGGAAAAGCTGTTAAAGCGTTTATTTTAGAAAGTGAATCTTTTATTAATGAGGTTAACTCTATATTAGAACTTTCTAAATGACATTTTTTCCATCTTTAACAACTATTTTTCCATTTTTTATTACGTGTTTCACATGATTTATTCCGAACTGATATACTATATGGTCAATAGTTGGACAGTTCAGTATTACTATGTCTGCCTTTTTCTCTATATCCAATGTTCCTACTTCTTTTTCTCTTTTTAGGGATAGTGCGCCACCATATGTTGCTGCATTCATTGCTTGTTCAGGTGTCATTTTTTGCATGAAACTTCCTAGACCAATTATTGTTTGCATATTTGTCATATGACAGTTAGGATTGAAATCTGTACTTAATGCTACCTCTACTCCTGCATCTACAAGCATTTTATAGTTAGCGTATTCTTTTATCATTAACACAAAAGGCGTTCCTGGTAAAAGATTTGCGACTACTTTTGCTTTTGCCATAGCTTTTGCACTTTTTTCATCAGCCATTAAGAGATGATCTGCGGAATGACATTCCATTTCTGCAGCTAATAGTGCGCCACCTACATTATCCATTTCATCAGCATGAATTCTCAATTGAAATCCTAAATCTTTAGCTGTTTGTAGGTAATGTTTTGATGTTTCTACTGTAAATGCTCCTTGGTCAACCCAAATGTCTGTATATTCAGCTAAGTTTCTTCTTTTTATTTCAGGAAGTATTTTTATCATTTTTTCTACGTATTCCATCTCACTTCCTTCAAAATCCTTAGGTTTTATGTGACACCCTAAAAACGTTGATATTATATCTATTGGGTGTTTTTCATTTACTTCATTTGCTACTTCTAGTAGTTTTATTTCTGATTCCTCTGTTAGTCCATAACCAGATTTTGCTTCAATTGTTGTTGTTCCATGCAACAACATTTCATTTAATCTTTGCATTGCTTTTTCTTCTAGTTGCTTTTTCTCTGCTTTCCTTGTCATATTCACAGTATAACTTATTCCTCCTCCCTTTTCTGCGATTTCTTTATAGGTTTTACCTTCTATTTTCATTTTCAGTTCATGTGCCCTATCTCCATCAAACACTAAATGTGTATGAGAATCTACAAAACCAGGGCAAACGGCGTGTTTTCCTTTACAATCTATACCTTCATAATCTTGTAATTTATAGTTTGCGAGTATATTAGCTGTTTTCCCTATTGCGACTATTTTCTCTTTCTCTACTACTATTGCATCATTTTTTTCTGAATTTTCTATTCTATATTCTGTTTTTCCAAGGAATAACTCGCTTATATTGTAAATAATTATTCCTTCTTTTTCTTCTTTCGACATAGTATTTCACTTATTGTGTTCCTTATTTTATTTCTTTTGTTTTCTTCATTTCCTATCACAAATAATAAAAGATAGTTTTCTAAATTGATTTTAATTAAAATGGAAACGTCATATGTCACATTAGATGGTTCAAGACTTACAATTGAGACTCTTGTTGCTATAAGTCGTGGTGATAAACATATTACCCTTTCTGATGACGCAAAAGAGAGAATACAATGTGCTCGTGCAGTTATAGATCAAAAACTTAGTGAAAACAAGGTTATTTATGGTGTTACTACTGGTTTTGGTAAGCTAGCTAATACTCTTATTTCTCATGATGAGTTGAATGAACTACAAGTTAATATTATTCGTTCACACAGTATTGGGTTTGGTTCCTATGTCCCTGATGATATTATTCTTGGTGCTATGGTTATAGAAGTTAACTCTTTTTGTAAAGGAGCTAGTGGTATAAAATTACCTACTGTTGAACTTCTCGTTCAGCTCATCAATAATCGTGTTATTCCTCTTGTTCCGTCCATAGGTTCCTTGGGAGCTAGTGGTGATCTTGCACCTTTGTCCTACATTGCAAGTGTTTTAATTGGGGAAGGCAAAGTCAAACACAAAGGTCAAATTTTATCAGGTAAAGAAGTGTTAGATAAACTTGGTGCTGAACCTATTATCCTTGCTCCAAAAGAAGGGTTAGCGTTAGTTAATGGTACACATGTTTTAACATCTTATGCAGCACATACTGTTTTTGACTCTTTTAACGTCTTTAATAATGCTTCACTTGCTTTAGCTTTAACTTTGGAAGCTTTTCGGGGGAATATCACAGCTTTCGATTCTTTTGTTAGTGATGTTCGAACTCATCAAGGAATAAAAGATTTCACCCGTTCTATTCGTTTTTTGATTGAAGGTAGTCAAATTTCTGCAAATTCTCCAAAAAGATTGCAAGACCCTTATTCTTTCCGCTGTGCGCCTCAGGTTCATGGTGCTATCCTTGATGCCATTCGCCATTGTAGAAAGATTGTTGAAACGGAATTAAACTCTGTTACGGATAATCCTCTTGTTAATGTTGACGGTAATGTTACTATTTCAGCTGGTAATTTTCATGGAGAACCTATTGGTCTTGTTATGGACTATTTATCTATTGCTTTAACTGAATTGGGGACAATTTCTGAAAGAAGGGTAAACCAATTGCTTAATTCTTCTCTTTCTGGTTTGCCAGCATTTTTAGTCAAAAAACCAGGATTGAATTCAGGGTTGATGATTGTTCAATACTCTGATGCTGCAATCTCATCTGAAAATAAAATCCTTGCAGCTCCAGCTAGTATTGACAATACACCTGTTTCAGCGGATCAAGAGGACCATGTTTCAATGGGTTTAACAGCCAGTAAAAAAGCTTACAAAATTTGCGCTAATATTAGTCAAATGATAGCCATTGAGATTTACACTGCGTGCCAAGCTTTAGAATTTAAAGACGAAAATAATCCTTCACCAGTTCTTTCTGAAGTTTTTTCTTACATTCGCCAACATGTTCCTGCTTTGGAATCTGACCGAAGATATGATGACGATGTATATTGGGTCATTGCACAAGTAAATAGTGGAGATTTATTAAGAGTAGTAGAGCGGAAAATTGGTCCTTTATTAGGTGAATAAAATGGTGAGCATTGCTGTTATTGGGGACATTCATGGCAACATAAAAGCACTCAAACGCATACTTCCCCAATTAAAGCAAGTTGATATCATCTTTATAACAGGTGATATTCCTGCTACCACCTCGCCTAAACACATTTTTTTATCTATTCTATCTACAGGAAAAGTTTCTAGAGCGAATTATGGGAAATTAGTTTATAGTAAATATTTGAAAGACTTCACATCTTATCAAATTAATTCTAGTATTAAAATTTTTGATCTTTTACTTTCAATAAAAAGACCAATTATTTTTACTCATGGAAATTGTGAGGTCGATGAAGTCAGAGAATTGTTTAAAGAATATAGTAAAATGCACACTTATCTTTTCTACATTGAAAAAGATGTGATTAATTTTCAATCTTTTGTCATTACAGGCTATGGATATTGTCAACCAGCTACTTATCGCAATTTTTCTACTCCTGGAGAAAAGTCTTTAGATGACCTTCAATATGACTTGAATGAGTTAGAAAAGAAGTTTCAATTAGTTGACACTACTGACAAAATTACGGTTTGTCTTCTTCATGAACCTCCTTCTGATTCTTCTTTAGACTATATAGATTTCAAAAAGTTTAATGGCGGAAATAGTATTATTCGTACCCATTTGGAAAAGAATCGGTATGATTTGTGCTTTGCGGGTCATATTCATGAATCACAAAATTACGAGAAGCATTCTTCTTCCCTCTGGTTAAATCCTGGTTCTTTAGTAACAGGAAAGTGGGCTTTGCTTGATTTTAAAAACCATCATAACACTGAGATTCAACTAAAGAATAATCCCCCTCTTTTCTCTTTTACTCGAGTAATTTATACCATCAGAAGATTATTCTCTTAGTTATCTTTTCTTCTTTTACTCGTTCTCTATCATTTCCAGCAGTATGTTTGTATATTTTACTACTTCATCAATTTCAGTATATTCATCGGTAACATGTAACAGATTTAACTTCCCAGGTCCAAATATTACAAAAGGCGTATTATTTTTTGGTACTAAAAATGCTCCATCTGTACCATACATAACACCAATCACGTCCTTTAAATCATTATTTTCCTTACATAATTCGATCAATGATTCTATATGACTATTATCGGCTGTTGTTTCTATTGCCCTTGTTAAATGCATTACTTCTATTTCCACTTTTGCATCATTTTCATTGTTGAATTTAGTTGCGAGTTGTTTTATCTGTTCAATCATGTCATCAAAGTCTATTCCTGGAATAACTCTATAATCTAATATTACTTCACAATATTCTGGAACAACATTTGGTGCTACACCACCTTTAATTTGTCCTATGTTTAAAGTTGAGTGTCCTAATAGACTATGTTCTTGAGTAGGTAAATGCTCAAATGTTTGTGTAATAAATTTTGATGCATTTAATATAGCATTTACTCCATAATGGGGTGTTGAACCATGAGCTGATTTTCCTCGAACTTTAGCTTTTAACCATACTATTCCTTTCTGAGCCAAGGCTATTTTTAATTCAGTAGGTTCGCCAATCACTATAAAATCACAATCATCCATGACACCTGTTTTTAGAGCTTGTTTTGCACCTTCCATCCCTATTTCTTCATCACTAGTAATAAGCAATTTTACTTTTTTATTACCTTTATACCCTATTTTTTTAAGATGTAATATTAATGCTAGAAAAGCAGCTACTGCTCCTTTCATATCAGTTGCACCACGACCATATATTTTGCCATCATTAACTGTTCCCGAAAAAGGAGGAAAAGTCCATTTTTCTTCATCTCCTGCAGGAACAACATCTATGTGACCACATAATATAATGGAAGTTTCGCCCTCTCCGTATTCTGCGATTAAATTAGCACGTCCTTCATGATACTCTTGTATTTCAACTTTTATGTTTTCTTCAGTTAGTATCTTTTCGATATACTTTACAGCGTCTATTGTTATGCCAGGGGGGTTTATTGTTTTATGTGTTATCAATTTTTGTAAAATGGGTATGACATCTTCAGAAGTTATTTTTGCATTCATAATGTGTGAAAAAATGTTTTAGGGTAATTAAGCCTTATGCTTTGAAAAAAGATTAAAAAGTGAAAAAAAGAGAGTTTTAACTCCCTTCATTTTTTTAGCCCTTTTTTACGATAAACAATAGCGTATGTTGCATATCATATTGTAAATAAGAACTACCGTACATGAGGCTCCAAGATATCCATTATTTCTTCAAGTATATCTCGGGCAAACATTGACAGAAGAATTAATCCTATGCATATTCCTGCTGTTACAATAATACCTAATTGTGGGTCAAAAGCTGGATCAGCTCTTTTTATTATTATTCCTATGAACGCCCATATTACCACTAAACTATAAGCAAAGTCCTTTTTAGTTATTTGCATTGTAATTGTTATAATAGTAGCAATACTTAGCACTATTATAGTCCATATTGCATCACTTACGCCAAAACCATTCCAGTTATTTGTTACAAGTACCGCAGTCACATTTGCTACTGTTGCTATTGTTATCCATCCTAAGTAAATGCTTATTGGAATATGAACTAACCACTTTTCGTTTCTACTAACTTCCTTACCTATATTCAACCTGAGATATGCGCTTAACAAACTTGCTAAAAGGACAAACATAACTATTAATGACG
>CAZEQQ010000033.1:0-12768 GCA_964514425.1 uncultured archaeon | reverse complement strand
GTCCCTGAAACTGCATGATAACAGACGTGGATGGCTTGAAAGGGTAGATTCTTGGTGAAGGAACCTTTCGTAAGGAAGTAGTACGAATCAAGAGGACCAGAGTCATCCGTTCCGTCTAGAAACACGGGCCGAGGAGTTCAGGCTTGTGGCAAGCCTAAGTTAATACAGTGGCGTAGCGAAAGCAATCTGCACGCAGCGCAAGCAAGGTGCGACGTCCCAAAAGGGCGTGAAGTCACAGGTCTGAGACCCGAAAGCAGTTGATCTACTCGTGAATAAGATGAAGCGCTTCGAAAGGAGCGTGGAGGTCTGAAAGGTTTCTGATATGCAATTCGTTCCTATGATTTGCGAGTAGTGGCAAAAGACCAATCTAAACTGCTGATAGCTGGTTCCCCACGAAGTATAACCACAGTATAGCGTCACTTGAGGTAGCATGTGAGGTAGAGATACTAACGGGGTGTTCCGGGGAGTGAAATCCTCGCCATCCCTTTAAACTCCGAACTTGCACGCACCGTAGACGGTGACAGACGGGCGCGTATCCGCAAGGGATACGGCCGAGAGGGGTAAAACCCTGAGATGGGTTAAGGGCCCTAAATCCCGGTTAAACGTTAACTAGAATGGCGTCCAACAACTAAGACAATGAGGCGGTAAGCTTAGAAGCAGCTAACCGTTAAAAAAAGCGTAACAGCTTACTCATCGAGTTGTTGGGCCCAGAAAATGGACGGGGCTAAACCGGGTCCCGATACCTGTCCGGGCTCCATAAGAGTCTTGGGTAGTGGGGCGATCTGGTTGGAAAGAAGCTGGGGGGTAACCCCCATTTGTGGACCGACCTGATTTGCCAATCTCGGCGGTAGTAAGAGCATAGTGAGGTGAGAATCCTCATCGCCAAAAGCCCAAGGGTTCCTTGGCACTGTTCGTCAGCCAAGGGTTAGTCGATCCTAAAATCGACCTTAAAATGAATCGATTGAAAGGGAAACAGGTTCATATTCCTGTACCACGCGTATAGACGCGGCGACGCAAGCTCTGAGCTAACTCTGGTGGGTAGGTGGTCTAGGAGCATATCCTAGTTAAATCGTTAAATCTGGGAAGAAACGTTAAGTTGAGAACCAGATGAAGCGATGAATAGGCCGGCCATTGGTTGCTGGCTACCATTAATCCCAACAGACCATGAAAAAGCAAAGAGACCGATTACGTGTGTTCGTACCCAGAACCGACACAGGTGTGGCTAGCTGAGAAGGCTAAGGCGTGTTAGGGTAGTTCAGGTGAAGGAAATCGGCAAATTAGCCCCGTATCTTGGGTAGAAGGGGTGCCTGGAGAGGTGCAAGCCTCACCAGGTCGCAGTGACAAGGGGCACCCGACTGTTTAATACAAACATAGCAAACTGCAAGGGCGAAAGCCTGTGTACAGTTTGTGAATCCTGGCCGGTGCTGGTGTTTGAAACCTGGGTACAACCAGGCTAAGACCCAGTAAACGCCGGAGCTAACTATGAGCTTCTTAAGGTAGGCAAATGCCTTGTCTGCTAATTACAGACGTCCATGAAGGGACCAACGAGGTGCCCACTGTCTCCACCTGAAACCTACTGAACCCACAGTCCAGCGAACAGTCTGGAAAGCACCATCGGGAAGAGAAGACCCTGTAGAGCTTTACTGCTGTCAGGGGCTGTTATACTGGTGTGCATGCATAGAATAGTCAGGAGATGCTGATAACGTGTTCTCCGGGATACGTTGAAGTCGATCGTGAAATACTGACCATGTGCATTGGTATGACTTACCTCTTGCGAGGGGGACACCCCCTGCCTGGCAGTTTCACTGGGGCGGTAGCCTTTTGAAAAGATATCAAAAGGGCCCAAAGCCAAGCTCAACCGGGACAGAAATCCGGTGTAGAGTGCAAGGGCAAAAGCTTGGTTGACTGTGAATCCAACGAAAAGGTTCGCAGATGTAAACGCAGGGCCTAGCGATCCTTCGCATTGCTATTAGTTGGTGGCGGAGGTGGCAGAAAAGTTACCTCAGGGGTAGCTGCGCTTCGATCATACGAACGAAGGCTCTCAATTATGGGTAATTTAATGCTAATAAAATGCTAAAAAATTAAAAAATGATATCCATCTTTTTCAAAAAGCACGTAAATGCAATGAAATTGTCATTCTACAGGTTTTCAATTCTGATGAGGACAGATAGAAATCAAACTTATTGGTTTTCGCCGTTATGGCTTAATAAACCTTGAGCAGGTATATATTCTTCCTGCATAAATCCCATCATAATATACCCATTTGAAAGATGGAGAGCCATTAAATTCGTGTTGGTCGATAAGGATCAGAGATGTGTAACTTACCTATACCAGGTGACAGCTAGTCTCTTTTCCTGATGTGACATACAAGTGCAGCCCTAAACAGAGTTGTCGTGGGTAAGAGTTCACATCGACCTCACGGCTTGCTACCTCGATGTCGGCTCTTCCTAGCTTGGGCGTGATTAAGCGCCCAAGAGTGGGGTTGTTCGCCCATTAAAGGGGAACGTGAGCTGGGTTTAGACCGTTGTGAGACAGGTTGGATTCTATCTGATGGTGCTGGCGGGAGATTGAGAGCAAAACCTCCACAGTACGAGAGGAACAGGCGGTTGGGGCCTCTGGTCTACCGGTTGTCCTTACGGGCATTGCCGGGTAGCTAAGCCCTTTGTGATAAGAGCGGAAAGCATCTACGCTCGAAGCACTTCTCGAAACGAGTCTCCCATTCTGCTTCGATTAAGGGACTGGTGACAGTAACTTCTGAAGTAGACGAGAGCGCGGAAAAAAGATCCGGTTGATAGAGCAGGGGTGTAAGCGTCGAGCTTCGGCGAGATGTTCAGCCTACTGCTACTAACTGCTCAAGCATAGTTAGGCCAAATAGGTATCGGTTCGTCAGATAACTGGAGAGTTTTTGTAATCTAACTGGTTTTTTATATCTTTATGACTTTTTTATTCAAAATGTTACACTTTATCTAATTCTTGAATATACTTTTCTTCAACTAAAATATTTCTTATTTCATAAAGCGTGCATAACATAATAACTTTTGAACTTTTTAGATTCAACTTTCTTGATATCTCACTAAACACCTTCTGATAATTTATTGTATCTTTAATTACTTGTTCTACATAGTCTATTCCTAATTCTCTAATCAAATTTTTTGCTATGAACCTCGCTTTAAATCTTGTTCTTTCACATGTTAACTTTTGTTTTTCTTCACAATAATTCTCGCAAAAACTATATTTTGTCGAATTTATTTGGTATTGTGAATCATCTTTTTTCTCTACCTTTTTTAAGTAATTAAAAGCGTCTATTGCCTCAATCTGTTTTTCTTGTTTCTTTTCTTCATTTTGGATTGGTTTACTCTTATAATGGCTTCCTGTTGTAACACCTGTTAGTCTGTTTAAAGAACCTCTCATATCAAGGAAGCTTTCGTATAATAGAGGATAATTTTGATTTAAGTGCTTCTTTTTTAATATTGACAAGTATTCTTCATAAGGTAGATTGTTTGAGGAAAAAGGCAGACTTTTTAGTAATATAGGTGTTTCTAGTTTATCTGTAAATATGTAAAAGTGCTCTGATGGTAATTTTTGTATCAAATCATCAGTGGTTAAATTGATGGATTTTGCAATTTTATCTGTATCTTGACTACATCTGAAAATAACTTTTGTTGACGAATTACCATGTACTATATTGCTGACACTTGACCATAATTGAGATATTGTTATATGCCCAATTCCCAAACTTCTTCCTAACAAAAAATTATTCTCAGATGTTATTATTGATGCAGAACTCTCTACTTTATAGATGTTAGGAATAATGTTGATCGCTTCCTCTAGTATAACTCCATATCTTAAACTGTTTACAGATCCTTGCAAAGTTGCATGGCGATAAAGCATCTTTAGAATAATATTACACAAAAGATAGATATCTGAAGGTCTTGCTGCTCTTTTTTGATATTTGCTAAGATCTAAAATTATTGTTTTTCCAATATCTAATTGCGAAAAATTTATTGTACTCTCACTGACACCAAAAATTTCAAAGTTTAAGGGATTAAAGATGTAATTCAGACGATTTAGGACTGCATCTAAAGTTTGTTGCATATAAATTGTATTTTCTTTTAATCTGTTTGCATTCGAAATTTCTATAATGTTATTTATAAAACTTTCAAAATTTCTTGTTTTTGACCTATGAGTTAAGAACAATGCATTTTCAAACAAATTTTTCATAGCTGGAGTAAACTCTTGATTTGATGAAATCATCATTTCTTCAATAATTAATAAAGTACTACGAACATCCTCCTCATCTTTAGTGTCAAACACATTAATGCATAATGGGTTTCCTTCTCCAATTGTTAAAACTTCTACATTTTGATGTTTAACAAAATTAGATGCATACTCGCCTTTTATATCAAATACTAATAACCCAATTTTGTTTTCTATTAATTGGTTCATAATTGATAAAACTAGGTGAGTTTTTCCTCTACCTATCATTCCGTATATTTCAATATTCAATAAAACATCGTAATATGATAATTTAAATTGTTTTGATTCATCTATATTTGAAATAATATTACCAATAACAACATCATTTTTATCGGTTTTATATATTTTACTTGAATCATTACTCTGTATTGACTTTTCATAAAAAAATATCTGTCCTTTATGCGATAAAGGTACATGAAAAAAGTTGGATAATAATTGATATGGCATTTTTATATGACTTTTTCCCTTTAATATATTCTCAAAAATATTTATTTTTGCTGCGAGAAAATTACCTTCCTTCTTCTTTTCTAAAGTTGATAGTCTTGTTAAATGTAAAATATCTGTTTTGTTTCTACTATATGCAACTAAACTTGCAGAAATAGAATCTTCCTCGCTTGTTATATATTTCAAGAAAAGTGCAATATCCTTAAGGTTACTGGTGGCAAGTGTTTCATATATGCTATCAATAAAATTATTAGTTTCTAATGCTTTTCTATTTATGTTTAGTCTCTTTACTATTTTATTCTTCTGTAGATGCTTAAAAAAAGCTGTTGTTTCATTTGGAAGAAACATTTTTGGGGAGTAATTATAGTTAATTTGTACACAGTTTAGTAAAAAAAGTACTTCTTCTTCTATTGTTTTTAATAATTTCTTTCTAAAAACACTTTTGCTGGATAAGATTATGTAAAAATTAATACTCTTATCTTTTTTATGCATTACTAGTGATGTTTTTTTAATTTTCACTTGCAAATTATCAATAAATCTTTGATGTATAATGTTTATGTTTTTTAAATTAGATGACTCTATATCTATCTTTTCTGGGAAATCTATGATCGCAAAACACCTGTAAACAGGTATCCCAATTTTTTTCTCTACGTAAAATTGTGTGTCTTCTTCTCTTCTATAAGGTATTTTGATAAATAACCTGAAAAGAACTCCTGAGATAAAAAATATTCCAATTACTGTTAATGTGAAAAAAAGAAATCTCACTTTTAGTTCTTCTAGTATAGTTGAAACTGAAATGTTAAATCTTATAAGTGTCTTTTCTATGAATAAAGTAGGAAAAACAAAATATGTGCTTAGTAATGTTAAACCTGAAGCCATTATGTAAGGTGCAAAAAATTTCCTTGCTTTTGGTTGTTTTCTATATCTTCTATCTTTGTCCTGACTGTTTATTTCTTTACGCTTGTACACTTTACACTTTATACTATACTATCATTTAAAAGGACAACAAATTAATCCCTTAGGTAATTCTTTCCTTTTTTATTGTTATTTTTGTATATATCTTATGCATACTTTCCTCTGTTAAATTACCAAACTAATCCTTCTTTGGAAAAATATAAAACTATTCTCAAACATCAAATATATAAAACCTTTACTTATTTATTTTTTCGAGGAACATTATAGTCTTCTATTATTATTGCCAGGATAGCCAAGTGGATTACGGCGCTGGTCTTGAAAACCAGTTCTTCAAAAGAGCCCGGGTTCGAATCCCGGTCCTGGCTCCATAACTTAATCTTCTAATTGGATCGAATGTATATGTCTGATTTACCTAGCTCTTATATTTTGGGTATTGCTGAAAAGCCAACTGCTGCAAAGCGAATTGCTAAAGGTTTAAGTGAAAAAGGTTCTATTACTACACATAAACTTTCTAACGTTTCAGTTTATGAATTTGAAAAAGATGGAAAAACTTTTTTGATTGCTCCTGCAATTGGACATATTTTTACTCTCTCAATGATTGGGCATTCTTGGAATTATCCTGCACTTGATTTTGAGTGGGTTCCTTCCTACTTTTTTGAGGAAAAAGAACGAACAAGAGCATTCATTGATGTTTTTTCTATTTTAGCAAGTGGTGCAAGTTCTGTTATTATTATGACTGACTATGATCGTGAAGGTGAAGTTATTGGCTATTTAATATTACATTATCTTCTTTGGCAAACTACTGCAGAAAGGATGAAATTTTCTACATTAACCAAAAGAGATCTCTTAAAATCTTATGATAATCGGGCTCTGAAACTAGATTTAGGTCTATTAGATGCCGGACTTTTAAGACATTATGTTGATTTTTTATATGGAATAAATTACACACGTGCCTTAACTCTCGCATTATTACAGTCATCTGGACGATTTCAAACCATATCCATTGGACGTGTTCAAGGTCCTACTTTATCCTTTGTTGTAGAGCGTGAAAATCAGATTGAAACATTTATTCCTGTTCCTTATTGGGTTATAGATTCGGAAGTTCTAATTAATGGTAAAAATTATACTGCTTACTATGAAAAGGAAAAAATAGCTAATAGATCTTCTGCAAATAATATTGTAGAATCTTGTATTAATGAAAAGCTGACTTTTGTAAGTTATAATGAAGAAGAGAAAAAAATTTTTCCATTTGCTCCTTTTAATTTAAGTGAACTTCAAAAAGAATGCTTCCGTTTTTTTAATTATTCACCTACTAAGACACTTGAAACTGCAGAAAAACTTTATCTAAAAGCACTTATTTCGTATCCCAGAACTGATAGCCAAAAGTTGCCAATGACCCTAGGTCATAAAAGTATAATTCAAAAGTTAGGAAAAATAGCGACATATACTGATTTTAGTAACACAATTTTAAAAGCAAAAAAGTTTAAACCATTTGAAGGAAAGAAAACTGATCCTGCTCACCCTGCAATTCATCCAACTGGAAATAAAATTGACAATTCTGTTAGTGTAGAAGAACAGAAAATATATGATTTAATAGCTCGCCGTTATCTTTCCACATTTGGCTCTCCTGCTATTCAACTGATGAAATCACTTTCCTTTACCATAAAGGAGCATAACTTTTTTGTTAACGGTTCTGTCTTACTTTTTGAAGGATGGATTGAATTCTATAAACCTTACTTCCAAACAAAAGATTATGATATCCCAAAAATAAGCGCTGATTCCGAGGTATCTTTCTCCAATCTAGAATTAAAGGAAAAATTCACTTCTGCTCCTGTAAGATTTAATGAATCGAGTTTATTGCAAGAAATGGAAAAAGAGAAAATAGGAACAAAGGCTACTAGAGCAAATATAATATCTACTTTATTTAAACGCGGATATATTGACGGCTATGAAATAAAGCCTACAGAATTGGGGCGAACTGTCGTTGATGTTTTAAAAGAACATTATCCTCTCTTAATAAGAACTCAAATGACCTCAAATTTAGAAACAAAATTGGATTCATTAGAACAAGGAAAAAAGGCTTTAAATCCTGAATTACTAAATATTAAAAAAGAGCTGCTACAAAATTTAATTGAGTTTCAGCAAAAAGAAAATGAAATAGGACTAGCGTTATTTGAGAATATTGGCAAAAAAACAATTGAGCCACCACAAATAATAGGAAATTGCGTAGAATGTAAAAATGGTCAGCTAAGAATAATAACCTCGCGCAAAACAAGGAAAAAATTTATTGCTTGCACGAATTATGATAAATCTCAAATAAAGTGCTCGGCAACTTACCCTTTACCCACATACAAAAGAAAACTTATTGAAACTGATCAAATTTGCCCATTTGATAAATTACCTCTTCTAGAAATAGTTTCAGGAAAAGAGAAGACTTTGGTTTGTATATCCCCTGATTGCCAATCAAAAAAAGGAGAAAATCAAAATGCTGAAGAAAAATGATTTATGTGTGACTTGCGATAAGAAAAAATACGATGCAAAAACTATTTTTTGTGAAAAACATAAAATTGCTAATAAAATGTTAAAGGAAACATATGGGTTATGGGTTACAGCTTATGATTTCATTACTTGGACCGAATACATTAAAAAACTATACGAACTTGAAGAAAAAGTTGGAAAAACAATACGCGACATATTGGAATATGAACTTTATTTTAAAGCAAGTTAATTATGAAAAAAGTGCGCTATGTATTTGCTCAGGCTCTGGTAATCCTTCAATAGAATAATTGCCTACAACAATTGTGGGTATAGCACGAACATTTAGTTTTTGATTATTCCCAATTTTAACACTTTTGTATTTAAATAATCCTTGATATTCTTTAAGGACCGTATTTAACGTCTGTTCTGCTATTGTACAGTATGGACAGTTTTCTGATGTGTATAGTATTATCTTCTTCATATTCAACATAATCTTGAAAAAGAGTATTAAAAAGAGAACAAAAATATTGAGACTGTTGTAAATAATATCTTGATATTACACAAACCTTTTCTGCTCTATTTACACTTACAAGGTTTATAATTACATTTAGGACAAACATTAGGGTACTTTTCATAAATTGCTTTATCAATATCTATACCAAATAAATTTGCGATACTAACTGTCCAAGCAATAACATCTGCAATCTCTTCTCTTATATTATCAACACTCTCTTCTAAAATTGCTTCTGCTAATTCACCTATTTCCTCTGATAATTTTAAAAATGTCTTCTCAACACCATTGAAAGTATCTTTTGAGAAATATAACTCTCGCATTAAAGATTGAAATTCTTCAAAAGTTGGCATATAATCTTCTCGAAGAAATTTAAAAGGAAATTGTGATATTGCCTACAAACACTAGGATTATGAGTGTAATTGCAAATGCAATGACATACCATGGTCCAATTTTCACACCAGGAAGATCTTCGTCATAATATCTCATCAAACCTGCACCAGTAGCTGGCATAGGATTAGATTCACGTTTCTTTTTAGGGCTACTCATATTGCTCAACAAATTTTAAAATAATGTATATATATGGTTTTTCATTAAGTGAAAATTTCAATGGGCCTTTCAATGGACGTTTACAATGGGTTTAAAAACTATAAATAAAATTATGGCGACCCCGACGCGATTCGAACGCGCGACCGTTAACTTTCTTCCTTGTGATAGAAGGCTAACGCTCTATTTCAGGTATCGTGCCACAGCACATATTCTTCCTGCTGAGCTACGGGGTCTATCGTTTTTATGTTAATTTTTTTCTTTCTGTCTTAAACTTTTTGATTTTTGGCTCAAATTTTACCGATTCGAAAATTATTTATTCTCAAGATACTCTTTCTATTTGCTTTATGGATTCTACTACTCTGCTAAAAAAACTTCTTAACGCTGGCTTTCAGTTAACCTCTGAAGCTTTTAGTTATTTGTCTCTTAAACCTGATAATGATATTCTTATCTCAAAAATCATAAAGTCTGGTTTAAATGATACTATTTTAACCCTTGAAATTTTACAAGATCTCATTGATGAACCTCCTCCTCTTTCTTCTCCTCCTTCTCTTTCTTCTCCTCCTTCTCTTTCTTCTCCTCCTTCACGTCTTTTGCATTCTGAAAATTATTCTTCTGACCTTAAATTAATATATACACCTGAAGTTCATGGTACTTCCCTGTCAACTAAAGATTTTCAAAGTTACTTTTTTGATCGTTATAAAAAACTGTCAAGCATTTTTCGTTCACGTCGTGATTTACCTCCTATCGTCACTTCTTCTTATCTCTCACCTAAACAAAACCGTTCTGATATTTCTTTTATAGGTCTGGTTTTTTCTAAACTTGAAACGAAAGATGGAAAAATTCTTCTTGACTTAGAAGATAGTGAGGGTTCAATTACAGCTATTATCTCACAAAAAGATTCCCCCCTCATCCAAGATTCTACCTTTATATTAGATGATTCAGTGTTGTGCTTTTCTGGCGATTGGGAACGAGGACTTTTGAAAGTAAAAGCTATACATTGGCCTGATATCCCATTTAATAGAAAACCCAATCATTCTTATGAAAGTGCTTGTGCTTTGTTCTTATCAGATATTCATATTGGCTCAAAACAGTTTTCAGGTCCTCTCTTTGGTAAAATAATTTCATTTATTAATGGTACTTTGCAATCTGATAGATATAATTCTATTGGTAAAAATGTAAAGTATCTCCTTATTGCAGGCGATATTGTTGATGGAGTAGGTATTTATCCCAATCAGAATGAGGATTTATTAGCAGAAAATATAGGTTTACAATATTTTTTAATTAGTGAGTTACTTGAAAAGATCCGTTCTGACGTTGAAATAGTCATAATTCCTGGAAATCATGATGGCGCTCGATTTTCTGAACCTCAAACTCCTATTCAAAAAGAATTTGCCCCTGAACTTTATCAAATGTCCAATGTTCATCTTTTAGGCAGCCCTTCATATATTTCTATTCATGGTGTTGAAGTCCTTATGTCTCATGGTAATTCAATTATTGATATTAATGCCTCTATTCCCTCTTTAAACCATGATTCTTCAATACCTGCAATGAGAGAAATGCTACGAAACCGTCATCTTGTACCTATATATGGTCAAAGAACTTCAATTGCTCCTGAATTAACTGATCAATTGACTATAATGCGCATCCCTGATATTTTACACACAGGTCATACTCATATAGCTGGAGCTGAAAGTTACAAAGGTGTTATTTTACTAAATTCTGGCACTTTACAACACCAAACTAGTTATCAAAAAAGCATGAATATATCTCCGAATCCAGGTTTAACCTATTTAATAAATCTTCAAACTTTACAATGGAGTGAAATTGACTTTAAAAAAGTGTGTTAGAGAGAAATGACAATAAAGTTAATTAAGTAATAGGTGTTTGTTAAAGGGAGATAAAAATGAAATTAGAAAAAAAAATAGCTTATGCTTTAGCTAAGGAATTAAAGGATATAACTCAAGAAGCTAAATTGGATGCCCTAGCAATATTAACTGCCACTGGTGATAGAGTCGCCTTTTTTGCTGGTGATAAACGTGCAAACTCTACAGAATTGTCTGCTATTGGTGCTGCAGTTGTAGCTGCTGCTCGATTAGCTTTGGAACGTTTAAATTTTTCCCCTATTAATGATGTTATGATTCGTGGAAAAAATGGTTTTTTAATACTAAAATCTATCGGTAATTACCACTTAGTAGGTGGAACTAATGATATAGAGGAGTTTAAAACTGCTATTGCAGTACTATCTAGTCACACCCCAAAGATTGCAGAAATTTTATCCTACGCTGAATCTGAAACAACAGATGAAGAAGATACTTCTTAGTCTTTCTTTTTCTCTCTCTTTTAGCACCTTACTTAAAGCTCTTTTCATAAGTAATGTTTTTAAACGCTCGACAAAATGGAGATTAAAGCATTAATTTCCTATATTGTGAAATTAAAACAAGGTGAATCACATTGTCTAGTGAAACAGGTATTTCTGGTATGTTCAGTAAATTTTGGAAAAATATAGTTGATCATTTTGAAGATTACGAGATAAAGAGAGAAGAAATACTCCATAAATTAGCTTTAGTTCTAATAATTGTTGCTGGGATACTATTAAGATTATTCCCTATTTTGAAAGGATATGAGATGATAGTCAAAGCTTTTGACCCACATATCCAATATGCAAGCACAGAATTTATTTTGAACAAAGGTTTTATTGAATTTATCCATTGGGTAAAAATAGATTCTTGGTATCCTTATGGATTTAATGTAGGTTCTCAACTTTATTGGGGGATACCACTTAGTGGTGTTTTAATTTATTGGTTGTTAAACTCTATTTCAATAAATGTTACTTTATTGCAAGCAGCTTTTCTTAGTCCATTGTTTTATGGAACTTTAACAGTAATTTCAGCATATTTACTTGGCAAAGAGGCAGTCAATAAAAGAGCTGGATTATTTACGGCATTCTTCCTTTCTATTACCCCTGCCTATCTTTCTAGAAGCATATCCGGTTTCTATGATAATGAAAGTATTGGGATACTTTTTGTTGTTTTAACCATGTATCTCTTTATCCGTTCATTAAAACGAGATAGTGCTTTCTCTGCTTTTGGAGCTGGTCTTTGTTTAACTGGTTTGATGGCAAGTTGGGGTGCTTATCGTTATATGGCCGATTTACTACCCTTAGCGTTATTGTTTATCATTTTAGCACGCAAATATTCTTATCGCCATGCTAAAACTTACACTATCACAATTAGTGTATCCTACACGCTAGGTTTCGTTGTTACCCGAGTTTTAAATGACAATCTGTTTTCCATTGAATTAATAATTCCTCTGCTAATGATTGCATTTTTGATAATAATTTCGCTATTACAAAACATGGTTAAAGGTCTCAGTGAAAAACAAATAAAGCAAGTCTTGATTGTTGGAGTATTTAGTTCTTTACTGATTTTTACTATTGTTATAGTAGTTTTATCCGTCGTAGGTGTCTTTGATAACATTGCAGCAAAGTTTTTGGCTGTATTGATACCTGGTGAGCGTTCGAAAATCCCAATTATTGCTTCAGTAAGTGAGCATCAACCATTAGCTTGGTCTGAACTTTTCAGAAGTTTTTACTTTATGATTTTTTTCTTTCCTTT
>CAZEQQ010000032.1:0-12862 GCA_964514425.1 uncultured archaeon | reverse complement strand
ACCTGTGCTTTCCAAAGGGTTGTGGTAGAAGTAAGATTTTCCATCAGCAGCTAAACTAACAGGAATGGCATTATAGAGGAGATGCTCAATAAAATCGGAATATTCAGGATTATTAGAACTTTTAACTAATTCCCAAGTCCAAAATACGGCACTAATAGCTGCACAAGTTTCACAATAAGCAGAATCTCCATCAAGTTCATAATCACGTCCAAAACCTTCAATTAAGGGTAAAGCGCCAACACCTCCAGTGATAAACAATCTCTTTGATACAAGATTATCCCACGCACGTTTACTGTTTTTTAAATAGGTAGAACCATGAGGACAATCTGGTGCAACTTGGCTGAAAAGAGTTGAAGCAGCTAAAAGATAATTCCAACGAACAGCATGTCCTTCGGGTTTCTTTAAAGCAGTTAAGGGGCGATGTTGCTGGAAATATTTGCCAAAAAAGAATTGGATATATAGTCGAATTTCAAGCAATTTCGTGCGTTTGTAAGTCAAATCACTCATTAGTTTACTTGAAGAGGAGGAGTGATCGGGAAAGTAAGCTAATCGTTGTTCATGAACCATTTTCGCTTTCTTTGTAGTAGAAACATTCTCAGTAATTAAGCGAAGAAAAAAAAGAAGACTTTTTCCACGTTGTGACAAAAAAGAATAGGCAAGAGAAAGATAGAGATCGTCTTTAGTGTGCAGATAAAGTTTAAGCAAAGCTAGTTCAATCTCAGGATGACCAGGAGTATGACGAGAAGTAGGTTTAGATACGGAATGAAGAAAAGAGTCAATCATTTTTTTCGCAACAATGAGCAAGCGATCATCTTTGATTTGAGCATAAGCTAAAGAAGCTTCAATTAGATGACCTAAAGTGTACAACTCATGTTCAATTTGGAAATTTTCCCATTTTCTATCGGGAAAGTGAAATTGATTATAGGTAAAAAGGTATCCATCCTCTGCTTGAGCCTGTTCCATTAAGGAAACGTACTCCTCCAAAAAAAGTTCTAACTGCTCATTTGCAGTAGTAAGCAAAATTAAAGAGGCAGCCTCTGCCCACTTGTGAACATCAGAATCCGTATAAAAGTATCCCTCTCTAAAGCCTTCGTTGATACCAGCCACAATACGAAAATTGTTTATTGAACCAACTTTTTCTAACATAGCCCATTGATGAAGAATAGTAACAGAAGAATTAAGGTCTTGTAAATTAGACCAAAAAGGATCAGTAAGAGTAATAGATTCAACAGAGCGGGAAGAGAAAGTTTCTCTGAATTTATACATCAAAAAGAAGAAATTGAGGAAATATTAAATCCTTTCTAAAAAAAGTGAAAATGATGAAAATAAAATTTTTTTCTCCTTCCAGCTTCTTGAATACTAAAATAGCTATTTCTCAATCAGCAGAATAATGAGAAAAAATAGACAAAACTATTTATTTTATACTCATATGCCATTAGGACAAGCATAAGATTTTTAATAAATGACTATTATTTTAATTTAGAAAATCAAAGTGATAACTATGAGTGAAGAAGATAAAAAAATGGACGAAGACTTAAAGAAAGAATTACTTGAAAAAACAGGTAAATCAAGTTCAGATGTTGACGACATCGCAAAAAAACTTGAAGGAAAAATACCCACAAAACCAAAGGATGAAGAATAACATCCTTTAACCTATTTTTTACAATTTTAGCGTTTATTTTAGACGTTTGTTTTAGATGTTTATTTTTTCAAATTTCGAACCTCGAAATTCAGGATAATCGGAGTATTATCTTCTCATGATTTTAAATAGAATTAAGGTTAGAGAAGTATAAATTCTCTAGCCCACAAAATATTTTCTTGATCCCTAAAAGTCAAGTATTGGATGAGGTCACCTTCTGAAGCTAAAACAACGTCGTTCCACTGTTCTTCAGGAATATTCTCTTTTGCACAACGAATAATTTGGGAGTTATTTAATTGAAAAACGAAAATAGACAGACCATTTTCAATGTAAAAGCCCTTTTTGACAATAGTCGCTAATTGATAGTTATCTTCATCATCTCCACCGAAATTAGCAGCATATTTAATACGCGTTTGTTTGACAATCTCCTCACCAGATATACCAGTAGTGGCATCAGTTGTAGCAATAACATTCACATCCTTGGCATCGATGATAGTGAAATAAGCTAAACGATAAATGCTTCCGTCAGTCCAATAAACAGGGACATACCAAGCCATTCGAGCTCCAACAGTAGTATTAAGAGCATAGGGAATGGGCATACCTGATTCATGCCAACCACCACTAGGGGCAACAATTAAGCCTTCTGCTAATTTACGCGCAGTGATAAGAGAGATATAACCTGAATCTCGTAAATCAAAGTAAGTAAAATTGTTAGGTTTAACCACGAGTAAACCATGCAAAGATTTGTCCGTATTGATAGGATTGGTAGCAATAACTGCTATAATGTTATCAGTATTATCGGGATCTACGATATAGCGAGTATCATCACTTATCTCAAATCTATCATTAGAAGCTCGAGGAAACCATGCAAAGAAATTAACGTTAGAGGTAGTTCGAGTGTCTCGATACAATCCCCAAATATCTACCATTTCCTCTAACCACCATTCAGAATAAACTTGAACAGCATAAGAAGGAGCTTGGTCGATTTCATCTTGAGAGTAAGACTGTAAAACTTCGCCAGTGGAAGTAGAAAGAATGTCTAAACCATTAGGATACCATGTGCCCCAAAAGTCTTTGGTAGTTTTACAAGAAACTGTCACCCAGTCAGATCCATCCCATACAGGATAGTTACGCACTCGTTCACCTTTCCACGTATTAGTTTGATCATGATAATATTGCTGTGTTCTTACTTTGTGTTTGTAAAATAAGCCATCACTATAGTAGAAGTCGTCAGGTTTGATAACAATAGGACTACTATTAGGGTCGTTAACATCTACTAAAACAACACCAACAATTCTATTATTTTGTCTCGACCATCTAGCAATATCAAGAAAACCACCTTCATAGGAAAACATAATAGCCCAATACAAAGTGTCGTTAATTCGCACTATTTGAGCTTCAGTAACTTTAACGTTACTACCAAAACTAGACCGATGTTGGTTAGCTTTACTAATGGCAAACTCTTCTGTAACAAGACGAAAGGGAAGAACATTTTCAACATAATTAACGTTGTTCTCCATGTATTTTGCACAAGCAGTATATTGATTAATTGTTACCGAGATAAGACCTATTGGAGTAAAAGCACTACTGAAAACAAAAATGACAATGATGATAGTTCGCCAAGATTTAGGAACAAAAAATGCTTTCAAGTCAATATGCTTTATCGACAAATATAAACCAAAAGCTGTTGAAAGGGGTAAAATGAAACTAAAAAATTCCCAGGCACCAACAATCATAGAGCGAGACCAAAAAGTGAAACCCCATACAAGGAAAGAAAAAATAACCGCAATAACTGCAGCAAAGCGAAGGATGAGGGTGTTTTTGTAGATAACAAAATACAGAATTACAGGAATCAAAAGAGGAATGAAACCTAACAGATTAATTAAGAATGGTAAAAAGTAACCCAATAAATATCACCAAAAAAGAAAGTTAGAGAGAGATATTTAAACTAAGTGCAAGAAAAAGTGAAGAAAGCACGTTTAATTAGTAGCAGTAGCAGTAGCAATAGCAGTAATTGTCGATGAACCAAGAATCCATCCCCTTTAGGGGATGGTAGTTCAAAACATAATTACAGTTATTAAGACTATCTGTAGTATGATAAAAATAGAATAAAGATAAGTAAATTTTTCTACATTGAAATAAATTTATTAACTTAACATAAATAAAATAACTAGTGCAAATCGAAAGTATTAAAATTTTATTAGTAGATGATGATGAAGAGTTTTTAGAACTATTTGTCAAATTGCTAAAAGAAGAAAAGGGAATAGAAGTCATATCCTCCAATTCTCCTAATTCAGCTCTAAAAATAATTGAAAAAGAGAATGTAGATTTTATAGTGTCAGACTATAAAATGTCAAAAATGGATGGAGTAGAATTTTTGAAAGAATTGAGAAGTAGGAACAATTTGCAGCCATTTATTCTTCTAACAGGAAAAGGGAGCAAGGAATTAGAAGTAAAGGCAATAAACCTGGGAATTACGTATTACTTAGAAAAAAATACTAACATGAAAGAGGTAGCAAAAGAGTTACATCTTTTCGCACAAAATTATAAGAAATATAGTGAGGTAGCAAAGGAATTAGAAGAACAAAAAGTGTTTTATGAACAAATTATCACACAGACACCAATTGCTTTTGCTTATCATAAGATAATTCTAGATGAAAAGGAAAATCCAATAGATTATGAATTTTTGAGTATTAACCCAGCATTTGAAGAAAATACAGGATTAAGAGTAAAGGAAGTTTTAGGGAAAAAGGTAACAGAAGTTCTTCCTGATATTAAAAAAGGAGAATTTGACTGGATAAAAGAATATGGCAAAATAGCCTTGAAACAAGAGAATAAACAATTCGAAGAATATTCTTTACCACTGCAAAAATGGTATAAGGTAAATGTTTTTTCCCCAAAAAAATATTACTTCATTACTCAATTTTTGGACATAACTCTTGATAAAACATTAAGTTTTATTCAATCAGAAACATTTGAGTTAGTTAACTTTGATGAAAAAATTAATACTATAATAGAGATAATAGCACAAACTCTCAAAGCTGATCATACGACAATGGTTTTAATTAGAAAAGAAAGTGGGAAAACGCAAAAAATCTATGACTATTCTGCAAACAAAGAAGAGAAAGTATCATTACAAATCCAAGAGTATGTGTTAAGAAATATAGAATGGATGAACAAGCTAAAAAGAGGGGAAGAGATATATTATGAACAACCATCTGTTTCTACGGAAAAAGACAATAACAAGGAAGATATGTTTGAAAAAGAAAGGATAAAATCGTTAATAGTATTGCCTTTAGTATTTTCTAAGGAATTTTTAGGTTTTATCAGTTTATCATTTACAAAAAAAGAAACAGAGTGGAAAGTACAAGAAATAAATTTCTTGAAAAGAGTAAAAATAATCATATCTAATGCTTTAGTAAAAAAGGGATACGATGATGAACAAAAAAGGTGGAAATTAGCTGTAGAATCAGCAAACGATGCCATATGGGATTATGATGTACTAAATGATTATATCTACTATTCTAAAGAGTGGGGAGAACTGTTAGGGTACGATAAAAATGAAATTGGTAGAACTTTAGACGATTTTTATTCTTTAGTTCATCCAGAGGACCTAGAAAGAGTCAAAGACCAGACTTTAAATCATTTCCCAAAAACAGATTCAGTAGGAGAGATAGAATACAGAATAAGAAGTAAAGATGGATCTTATAAGTGGGTTCTAAGTAGGGGTAGAGTGCTAGAAAGAGAAAAAAATGGGTCAGTTGTTAGATTAACAGGTACACATACAGATATAACTAACATCAAAGAAATGCAAGAGAAACTACAAAAAAGTTTAGAAAAAAACCAGTCGCTGTTAGATGCGTTTAACGATCTTGTATTTATAATAAGCAAAGAAGGAGTATTTATAGAATATATGTGTAATAACATAGAACAGTTATTTGTGTCACCAGAAGAATTCATGAATAAAAACATCAAAGATGTTCTTCCTTTGCAAATAAGTGAACTCTATTTTGAAAGAATAGGAAAAATTTCTATAACAAAAAAATCAGAAATGATGGAATATTTTCTTGATAAAAATAATGAAAGGCAATTTTACGAGGGGATAATTGTCCCTTACGGCGAGGATTTCTTAGTGCGATGTCAAAATGTAACAGAAAGGAAAATAGTAGAGTTGGAGAAACAAAAAATTGATGAAAGATTTAGAATGGTCTTGGATAATTTCCCTAATGGTTTTATTTTTATTTATGATAGAGATTGTAGGTTCATATTTGCAGAAGGAAAAGGGTTAGAAGATATTGAATTATCAAAGGAAGAGGTGATAGGAAAGAAGGTAAATGAGATCTTTCCTAGTGGGTTTTGTAATAACATTGAAACACAGATTGAAGCTGCGTTTAGAGGAGAAAAATCTACCTTGGAGTGTAAACTACAAGAAGACACGTTTATTCAAACAGTTCTACCTCTCAAAGAAAATGATGAAACTGTTGGAGTGATGGGAGTAGTAAGAAATATAACTGAACGTAAATTAGCAGAAGAAAGGATATTAAAGCAGAAAGAAGAGGTACAAAGATTAACGCGCTATATAAATCATGAATTGAATAATTTTACACCTGTAGTTGGAGGATATGTCCACTTAATGGACGAAGAAGAAATGGATGTAGAGTTGAAAAACGAGTATGCTCAAATGATTAAAAGTCAATTAAAGTATATAGACAAAATGATGGAAAAAGCACTAGATTTGGTATATGCCGAAGATATAATAGAAGAGAAAGAGAAAATAGAACTCAATGAACTTTTAGAAGAAGCAGCGAAAATGGTTGTTCCTACCCATATAAGAGTAGAGATACCAGCTAGTCTTCCCACTATTTATGGAGATTATATGAAATTATTATTAGTTTTCAAAAACATATTAGAAAATGCAGTAACGCATGGAGAACCATCATACATAAAAGTTTCAAGCCAAAAACTGAAAACTAAAGAGATATTGTTTTTCGAAAATGATGGAAAGATAATTGCTGATGAAGAAATTGAAGCAATAGAAAATAGACAAACAAAAAGGTTAGGAATGGAGATCGTAAAAAAAGTGGTTGAAGCCCATAGATGGAATTTTAAGATATCAAATAAAGGACAAAAAACTACAGTTATCATAGAAATGAAGTATCCAAAAAAATCTAAAGTGTAAAATAAATAAGTAGAAGGAGGAAAAAGAAAGATAACACTTCTCTACATATGGTGAGATTTAAGAATGTATAACAATTGCCTAGTTTGGCTATGTTACCTCAAGAAACCTATAAAGATATGATAACAGCAAACCAAGCTGTTGCTATTGCTACCGTACGCTGTAAACCTAAAGTTGTAGCAATTTATCCTATTTCTCCTCAAACACATATTGTAGAATATTTAGCAGATTATTGTGCATCAGGAGATTTACAAGCAGAATATGTAAGAGTCGAAAGCGAACATTCAGCGATGACTGTTGTAGCTGCAGCACAAGGAACAGGAGTACGAACGTTTACAACAACAGCAAGTCAAGGATTAGCGTATATGCACGAAGTTGTGGCCTCAACAGGAGGAATGAGATTACCTGTCGTTATGTTTGTGGCTAATAGAACATTAATGAGTCCTGGAGGAATATGGCCCGAATATTCGGACAGTATGCCTGAAAGAGATACATGTTGGTTACAAGTCTATGTTGAAGATAACCAAGAAGTGTTTGATATGATTATTCAAGCTTACAAGATAGCAGAACACAAAGATGTATTATTACCTATCATGGTCTGTGGAGACGGATATGTCTTAACACATACTACAGACACAGTTGAAGTATTAGGTCAAAAAGAAGTGGACGAATTTGTACCAGAATATAAAGCAGAACATGCCTATTTAGACATTGAGCGACCAACAGCACATGGGCTAATAGTTCCACCAGCTTATCATATGGAAGCAAAATATCAAATGCAACAGGCGATGATGAAAGCTAAAAAGGTAGCAAAAGAAATCAACAAAGAATTCGCAGAAAAATTCGGTAGAGATTATGGAGGGTTAATTGATGGATACAAATTGGATGATGCTGAATATGTGCTATTGACATCAGGGTCAACAACTTCAACAGCAAGGATAGTAGTAGATGAGTTAAGAGAAGAAGGGAAAAAAGTAGGATTATTAAAAGTAAGATTTTTCAGACCTTTTCCAAATGAAGAAATAAAAGAAAAACTCAAAGGAAAGAAAGCTGTAGGAGTATTCGACAGAAGCTTATCATATGGTTCAACAGGTCAATTCTTCTGTGAAACACGTAATGCAATGTATGGGGAAACAGTACCAATAGTTAACTTTATTGCAGGTTTAGGTGGAAGAGATATAAGAGAACAAGATATCAAGAAAATGTTCGAAAAAACGATAGAATTAGAGGAAAAAGGACAACCTGAAGATCCAGTCATATTCATTAATACACGAGGCGTGAGTTAGATAATAACATTACTTAATTTCTAACTCTAAATTGCAAATTTTTCTATCTTCTAATTTCAACCCATTTTTTGTGAAATTTCTTAATATATTACAATTTTAGTTCTAGGAAAAGAGAGAAGAAAGATTAAATGTAAAACACTTTTCCTTCACCAAAGAGTTCGGATATCTTTGTTAAACAATGCTCTGATAGTTCTTCAGATATATGTTTGAGAGGAAAAGTTTCAAGTTGGGCTAAAAGATCTTGGAATTGAGTTCGGGTTATATAATCAAAACTGTTACATAACACAATCAATTGAAAATTATCTGATTTTTCCATCATAATAGTTCCTCTATTTGTAGTGAACATAGATAAACCTTTATTGTCCATGATTTTTCCAATATAGAGCCAAAAATCCCTGAAACCTTTAAGATAATCAACAACAGAAAGTTCCTCCTCTGAAGTAGGTTTAAAAATTATTTCCCAAGATAAGGAGGAAGATTTTAGCCAAAGAGAGTGAAGAGTAAAATCTTTACTTCTTTTTGAAGGTTCAATCTTCTTACTGCCTTTCATAGTATTGAACAGATTTTGTAAACGTTCTAAGGCTTTTTCTTTTTTGACAGGTTGATCTAAATCGTCTAAACTTTCTCTAATTTCTTTAACGAGATCACGAAAATTATGTTTGACAGCGACAGTTAAAGCTTCATTGAGGAGGGTTTGAGCGCGTTTTTTCATACCTAATGCTAAAGATATGGCACTTTTTGTGATGTCGATATGGCAAAGGTCAATGAAATAGTTAGCCTCCATGGCAACAGTTTTTGCCAAATCTAGGTGATTATAAGCTTGAGTAAGATAATGGGAATTAGAGGAAGAATGGTAAAGCATAATATAAGCTTCAGCAATTTTAATTTCGACCTCATTAATCTCTTCTCTAATAGCGTTAGCTTTCATAATCTCTAGCTGCTGCTGATAATAAAGAATAGCCTTTTCCCAATCATTCTCCAATTCAGCACTGATAGCGTCAATACTAAACTGGAAAATTTGACCCCTAAGGTTATCAGAAAAATCGCTAACAGAAAGTTGTTCATTAATGAAATCAAGTAACTCTTTAGAACGAGTACGTAAAACAACATTTCTTAAAGCAGATAGTAAGGCTAATCTCATCTCAGGAATAAGATTGGGAGTGGCTAAAGCTTCCATTGCATATTTCTTACACTCTTCATCCTTCTTCATTTTGTTATATAAATCAGCAATATTGATAAGGAGGGTAGTTTTTAGTTGAAAGTCCTTTTGAGCTATTTGAGTGTCTAAATTGCGTAACATACGGTTAAGAGCTGTTTCAAGTGAACCTTGAGTTGTTTCGATGATGCCCATATTGATAGAAATAACGATTTGGTTACGTTCATCTCCTAAAAGTTTGCTAACCTCTAAAACTATGTTATAAGTGTTAAAAGCAGCAGTTAAATCTCCTTTAGCGCGAAGAATGTTACCATAGAGAGGACCAATAATAGAAATCAATTCTCTATCCTCTATTAATTGAGCGAAGAGGAAAGCAGGTTTAAGGAGATCAAGCGATTCATTTACTTTTCCTTGGCGATACAGACTAAAACCATAATAGGATTGAATAATCATAAGGAAACGTTTACTATCAGGAGAGGAATCCTTTTCCCATTGTTCAAGAATTTGGGTATAAAGAGTTTCTAAATCTTTATAACTGCCAAGTCTAACAAATACTTCAGCTTTAGCTAAAGAAAACTCTAAACCAATTGCAATAGGAACAGAATCAACTTTCAAATTCTGAGCAAGGAGGTGCAATTCTTTAGAAGGAGAAGTACGAGAAGTATAACGCAAAAAAATAGGATAAGACCAGAGGGTTTCGTCTTTATACTTTTTAATTAATTCTAAATCTTGACCGATTATAAATAAGAATTTAGCAGCTAAAAAGCTAATCAAATTATTAGAGGTATTTTTCGCCCAAAGGTCAATAAGAAGATTTTTCCAACCTGTGATGTCTTCTTCGGAAGGAAGAGAAGAAGAAATGAATAAATTTTTTTCTTCAGTCTTAGCTAAAGAAAGAAAAGGGCGAAGTTCTTGTGGGAAGGATTGAGTAGCCTTTTCCCATAACTCAATAGTTTCACCCAATTTTTCTTTTTCTTCATAACTATCCTTATGAGCACGATAAACGTTGTTAGCGTCCAAAACGACTACATTAACATGTTTAAGAGTATCAGAAACAGAATGTGCAACTCTTACAGTAAAAAGTTTACCAATAAAGGGATTACCTGATTCACGAACAGATAGAAAAGTAGAAGGATTGTTTAAATCAAAACTTATGTTTTCAGAACAAATAGCGCATTGAATGGTTATCATAATATCACCTTTTCTGCATCATTCAAAGAGATACTCTCTATTTCTCCGATATTCAAACGTTTTTCTAACAACACTTTAAGATGGTTGTTAAGTTCAGCACTAATATTCCGCAAAGGGAAATCTTCGAGGGAAAGAAGAATCTCTTGTAAATTCATACGAATTTGATAACTTGGCTTATTGCAGATAAGAAGTAAAAAGAAATTTTCTGAATAATCTAACAAAATTGAACCAAATTGACTGGAAAGATTACGAAGACCAGTCTCTAAAAAGTCATCAAAAGCTAAATTAAGTAAATCATGAATACCCTCAAAATAATGAAGATGACTTTCAGTAGTGCTGTTTGTCCTAAACAAGAACTCATAACTCAAAGATGAAGAATAACACCAAATAACAAAAACATCACTTAAATTAGATTTAGTACCAGACTGAGTAGGAATAGGACGGGACTGAAGAAGCTTAAAGAGGTCACGAACTCTCTTATCTTCTTTTTGACCTAACTCTCCTGATTCAAGTTGGTCAAGATAGTCAGAAACAGTTTTCTCCATGGCAGTGAGTTTGTGAGTTTGTGCAACACGCAAAGCTTCTAGAAACTGACTTTCAGCACGATTTTTTAGGTCGATTTCAAGAGCAATTAGCCCCTTAAGAATAGTAATACGACAAAGTTCAACATAATTCTGAGATTCAAGAATGATCTCTTTTGCTAAATCAAGGTGATTGTAGCACATTTCTAAATGATTTATTTCACGAGAAGATTTGTAGTAGTTAAGGTAACCTTCAGAAAGTCTAATATGAGCACTACCTATTTGCTCCAAATTGTCTTCTTCTTCCATAATAAGGATTTGTTCAGAAATCAAACCAATCATTTCATCCCATCTATTATCAATTTCAGCTTCAGTTGCTTGGATATTAAACATCATAATTTTTCCATTTGGAGTGTCAAAATATTTGTCTTGAGGAAGATTTTTCTTGATCCAAGAAAGAATCTCAGCGTCTTTAGTTTCTCGGGAAATAAGAACTAATAGATGGTATAGGGAGAGTTTTACTTGAAAAGGAAGATGAGCACTTTGTTCCAATCCTTCTTTAGCATACTTAGAAGCTTCTGAATACTGCTGAAGTTTATAATAACTACGAGAAAGATTCCCCAAAAGAGAAAATTTAATGGAAAAGTCATGCTCAGCAAGAGAAGAACGGAAAGCTTCCTTGAATTTTGCTAAAGCCTTCTCAGTGTGTCCACGGATATTGTCAATCATAGCTAAATTGATGGTAATAACAACTACGCTACGTTCATTTTCTAACTCTTTAGCTACATCGAGAGCTTGAAATAGTATATTATAAGCAGCATCTAATTCTCCTTTAGAACGAAGAACAGAGGCATAAAGGACCGCGTTAGTACGAATTAAATCACGATTATTGACGGCCACAGAAAAGTTATAGACCTCTTCAATGAGTTCAGAAGCTTCTTTTAATTTTCCTTGATAGTAAAGGGCATACCCATACTCAACTTGAAGAGTATAAAGAGCAACACGGTGAATAAAATCCTTCTTAACTTTTAACTCATCACGATAGGAAAAATATAAGTTCTCTAGCTCATCGTATTTAGAAAGTTTTGCAAGAATTTGCGCTTTAGCGATAAGAAGTTCAGAAAAATAAAGGGGATGAAGATTTTCGGTAGGGAGAAGTGAGATTTTCTCTAGTATTTTCTGTGGAGAGGAAAAAGAAGATTGAAGGGTAAGATAAAGAGGATAAGCCCAAGAATCTTCTTGAATTTCTTTGAGTAAAATGTTTGCACCTTGTCCAATTATGGAATACCATTTGACAGCTAATAAAGCAAAAAGGTTACTCGTTGGATTATTATCCCATAAATCCCAAAAGAGGTCTCTCCACCCTTGTATAGAAGTATCAAAAGGTTGTGGAATAGAAAATATTTGCGTTTTCTCAGCAGATGAAGCATAAGAGAGATAGTCATGCAACTCAGAAGGAAATTGCGAACACAGAGCAATCCAAAACTCGCTTCGATCAACTTGATCAACATTTTCTTCGTAAAAGTCTATATGAGCGCGATATTCGCCTTTGGCATCAACAACAACAACATTGATGTGATTAACTCCTGAAGAAGAGTGGTGAGAAACACGAACATGGTAAAGGCTACCTCTAGAATCACTACTTTCAGTTTTAGAAAGATAAGTAGAGGGATGAGATAAATCAAAAGATACAACTTGATTACATAATTTGCATTTAAAATCGGTCATAAAAAGATCTCCACGTTAAAGTTAAAGAGAAGGAAAAATAATCATCAAATAGAGAAAGAAAGAAGAAAGAAGACATAATTCAATTATCCAATAAATGTTTATGAGCCTCAACTAAAGAAGATAAAAGACAATCGATTCCTTGACCTGTTAAAGCAGAAGTTTTAA
>CAZEQQ010000031.1:0-12913 GCA_964514425.1 uncultured archaeon | reverse complement strand
TCTCTTTGTTATGTAGTCCTTTACATATGCAACCAGTTCGAGATTTGTTAATATATCTACATCATCCAAGAATCCAATAGCTTTGACTGCGGCGTATTGAAGATCATAATCGCTTTCTTCTAATAGTTTTATGAGGAAAGGTTTTGATGAATGATCTTTTAATTGTCCAAGTATTTCAAGTACTGTTAATTTTATAAGAAGCGAATCTTTCTCTAAAAACTTATGTAGTGTTGTTAGCATTTCATTTTTTATAAGGGGGTATTTTTTACTTAGTGCCACCAATGCAGATGAAGCAGCATTTCTTACGTTCCAGTCATTATGTTCCAAATAGGGATATAACAAACTTGTGTCTCCTTGTTTTCCATATTTATTCAGGAATAAAGATAATTTGATTAAATCTAAATTATTGTCACTGCTCTTTTTTCTTAACAATATTTGCTTTTTCAACCATTTAAACATAGTATATCCCCTCTTTGATTAAATATTCAACAGCTTGTCTTTGAGGCTGAGTTAATTTCTTTAAAAAGGTATAATCCAATCGTTCTACCTCTTCTTTTTGGCTTTCTTCATCTAATTTAGTTTTGTAGGCATCTTTTCTTTTTGTTACTTGTATAGCTCTTGTAATTACAGGAAGATTATAGGGGGATTTTGGCATTTTTCCAGCCTTTTGTACCGCAAAAAGTGTACCAATATGCAGTCCACTTATTTTTTTGAAGACGATTATATCAGCAAATGCAGGCAAAATCGTCTTAAAATCATCTCTATAAAGGCTCATATGATTATGAAGTATCAATAATTGGTCAATACCTACCCCGTGAGCATTTGCCTCAAATACATAAACTTTTTTGCTATCAGTTTTGACGTACCCTTTTGAAGATATTTTAGGATTATCGTCTAAAAACTGACCAAAAGTTGAATATTTTCGTCTATATATCGTTCTTGTGTAGTGTTCTATTACACTCCACCCGTAAGCATATACCGACCATATATCAGTCCAGTGACTTTGTGTGCTGTGCCACTGCTCGACAACAGTATCAGAGTGAGTATTTTTTCTTGCAGCAAGTAAATCTTTAATTTCATCCCAATCTAATTCATTTAATAATTCAAAATCAGACTTATATTCAAACAATTTTCTAAAGAGTGCTGCTTCAGATTGATACTTCTCTTTTAGTTTATTGATTAATTCAGTGCTCAAAACCCCAATAGGTGGAGCCATAAAAGCTTTTAATTCTTTAGGAAAATCATTAATTTTGTAGATTTTTTTCTCTTTAAGATAGTTTATTTCTTTATTTTGGATGTAATGAGCAAAACCTTCATCTATCAATTCATGCAAATCTTTCCTTCTAGCTAACTTTGCTCTTTCCTTCAATAGATTTATAGCTTCAATTGTGAAGTTGTTAAACAAAGTATATTTTCTTGCTGGTTCAGGAGGTTGATAAAAATCCTCAATTCCGCTTTCTGTAAAGAGTCTAATCATACCTATAAGATCTTGGAAATATTGCCAAGCCCAAATATGCGATTGTTCAGAGGTTCTGGTTAATTTATAGACATTATTCATCATTAGTTCTTTCAGAATAACATCTATTTGGTAGAGTTTAGCTAATGTTTTTGCAGAGTTAGAAGCGGATTTTTCATTCATATAAGCATGTGCAAAACTATGCACGAACATAATACGTAGTGAGTATTGTTGTTCTTCAGTAAGGGTATAAGAGGGCACAGATAGGTAAATCATTGTAGGGAGGGAGTTATATGTAGTCTCTTTTCCTATAGGCATGAAGTCGTTTTTTCTTGCCGATCTAAGATGATTTATTTCTTCAGCTGTTAATACTGCTTGTGGTGTCCCTGTTGTCTCTATCACCCTATTTACTGATACATGCATTTCAGGATTAATGAATATAAGGATTCGATAATTTTCTGGTGTTTCGCCTACTAATGTTTTGAAGTCTGTTCTCGCTTCATTGTAAACACTTACTATGTTAGTTAATTCTGATTCCATTAACATTATTTCACTACCTGTAAAATTTGAGCACCCAGTTTATTGATTTGAGCGGGATCGACTAAAATAGGTCGAGTTACTCCTTTCAGCATCTGTGCGGTGTGCACGTAAATTTCTTTCTTCCTTACTGCTTCTGTCCCTAACAAGAAATAGTTAATATTCCATTTTCGGGTTTTATCATTTTTTAATGAACGAAATATTGCATTTAACTGTAGCATACACTCTATTGTATCATAATTCGTTTTTGTTTGGATTTCTTCAAAATAGGTCTTTAATTGCATACTAGTTTTATGTTTAAATGGAATAGTTGGCACATTTGGCATTCCATCTGTTAAAATCACAAATTGCACATCAATGTTTTTATCTTTGTATTGACTTCTTGCATGCTCAATTGCAGTGTTAATAGATTGTACGAGATGTGTTTTGCCTTTTGCTTCTGCCGATAGAAGAAGATGTTCCATTTTTGTTTCATTATCAATAACAGTTTGTTGTTTTTGTACGGGCACGACTGCTAACTTAAACAAGTCGTAACGTTTTCTTTTTCTTCTATTTAATGTTCTATAATAATAATATAAGCTTAAAGCTGTTAAGAGAGCTCCATCTAATCTTGACATTCCTCCTTCAAACACTTCTTTTTTCATCGACTGCGATAAATCAACAATAAAATAAATTAGTGAAGTTCGATCTTTTTTTACCCTCACTATATCTTTTCTATTTATTTCAGTGGGAGGGATATGTTTTGAGGCTAAGACTGCACTTTTATAGGTCTCTTTTAACCTTAAGGCGCCACTTGGTCTTTTTTGCACTTCATCAATAGGTGAAACTGAAATTTGTTTTGCTAAATATCCACCTAAAATTTGCCCTAATAATTCCATGACATTTTCTCTTGGTATGCGCTTTTTCCGCCCAAATTGGTCATGTATTTCAATATCAACTATTTCTTTCAGTTGTTCCAATTTTTCGGCTAAACGATTTAGGTCTACACTGCCCTCAAACTGTAATTCTTTCAATAGTTTTTGTATATATTTTACTATATCTTCAACGCTTGTTAGTTCATTAAGGTTCACTTTTTCAAGAACACCTGGAAGAATTCTATCTCCTATGAAACGCAATAATTTCAACTCACTAATTAAGCGTTCTTCTTCAGATTTTCCCATAGGTGTGGTCATAATTCGTTGTATAATGTTGTCTATTGCAACAGCGTTTTTTGATGCCATAGAAATTACTGCCCCCTCGCGAGAACTTCTTCCAAGATGAGGATTTCTCCACATCCTTAATATTTCTGCAGCATCTTCAAAATCTAAAATGAAATCAGCTTCACCATAATTGTCCAGAACATCTCTGAATTCGGTTTCACTTATTAAATGGATTCGATGGGGCATATTACATCAACTTTAGTAATAAATAGTTGTCGACTAAATATAGTCGACACGCAATAATTGCTCATAACTTGGTTTGAGAATTTCAACCATTTTTGGTATTAGTTTCTTATCATATCGCTCTAAAGATTCATACTTTGTAATCAATGTGGACATATCTTCATCGCTTAAAGCTTTCATTTTCGAAATATCTTCAGAAATATCTTGAGCACTGGTTGAAACATCAGCATCTTCTTTTATTGAGGTCCTTAATCGTATTTTGATTTCTTGAATTGCATCATTAATCATAGATGCAGGGACATCATAGGCGTTCATTGTGGATTTTATTCTATCGATTGTGATGACATTCATATCATCTTTATCAAGAGTTCGCCTTTCTTTAAGAAGAGTTTCTCCGATGATATTATTCATAGTACGTAAATCTATGTGAGGATTACGTTGAGGATCATGTATTTCATCTAAAGCAGAATAGAATTCTTTCCTCTCTAATCTGCTTTCAGATCTCAATTCTTTTGCTTTCATCGTTTCAGGAAGAGAGATATTCCCTAAGAAAGCTAAAAATTCAGAAGCTAAACGGCTAACATAATCCTTAGCATTTTTATCTGTACTATGTAACTGAATAAGAGAAGGATTTGCGGTTATTCTTCTTTCAGATAGGATAGTCTGCTCATTAAACATATCTCTAATGATTTGTGTTCTACTTTCCAACGATCTTGCAGGCCAAAGTACTTCAGGAATACGATTAATAATAGGTTGACTCTCTTCTCCGAAAACAGTCAAAGGCGCATTTGAAGTAAATATTACTGCGCCATCAACATAAACAGGTTCACCTTGAATGTTATATTTAATACCCATTGGATCTTCTAAGAAGCCCATTAAAGATTCTAAAAGTTGTAAAGGTAATCTTTGAATTTCGTTTACAACAATAAATCCGTGTGATAATACTCCTACTTTATGAGATGATGCAGCAAAAGTTGTTGTCGTTTCTTTACCAAACAACTCTTCCAAATTTTCTACACCAGCTAACAACATGTATAAGCTTTCGGGGTCAGTTCTTGGATCTAATTGAGAACGACGCACAAGTGTTTTTTCTAATTCTACTGATTCTAATCTTTTTATTATTTCGTCAGGATGTATCTCAAGGACACTATTGGTATTGTCAAGTTCTACCTTATCCTTTTGTCCAGAAAGGGTCTTTTCTATATTATCCCTACAATAAGGACAAAGAGATTGCATTACTCTAATTCCGCCAAAAGGATTGTTTTTGAACTGTTGAATGATGTTAATAATATATCCTGCATCCTCTAAAAATGGACACCCTTTGATATGATATTTATTATTATTGATTTCTCTAACTATATGTTCAAGTAAGATTCTTGCAAAAAGTGTTTTAGCTTCACCTGTTGGACCAGTTAACAATACTTTACCACCAACAGCTAATTTATCCATAACAATATTCTTTGCATAATCATTACCTCTTACACTTACATCGTTTATCACACGATTGCGGAAGTCTTGGTTCATCAATATGTATCGTACTGAATAGCCTTCATACCCTTTTTCCATTAATTCTTTGACTATAGGCATTTTTTTTTCCTCATTTTTTTGTTATGTTGATTCTACTAACTTAGCAGCGCTCGCATCTTTAGTTTCATCACTTTCACTAATAATTTCAATTTCTCTTGGGCCTAATTTTTCTATTAGTTTTTCTTTTTCTTCCCAAGATTTAATGTAACCCATGTGTATAACTTTTCTTAACCATTCTAATGCGTTTAGTAGGTCATCTGTTTCAGGAGTTTCAAACACATTCCATAATCTATCTGTTAACCTTATTAAAGAAAGATTTTCTATTATCTCTCCTTTAGTTAGAGCTCCTTGTAAGTTAGAATTATAGACACAAAAAGCTATAGGTAGATTATGCGTATTCTGATCCCAAGCCACTTTTTCCCAGAAAAATATTCTTTCATGTTTTATTAATTCTTCTCGTGTCGCATCAATTAAGTACACAATTCCTTCAAATGCATGAAATCTTTTTTCTTTAAACTTAAACCGTTTAGAGGGAGGAAGTGCAACTAATTCATCATCTACGATAAACCTATCTATTGAGGTATTAGCTTTGAAAATTAAAGAACGATTTCTCGTTGCAGCATTGGAATCCCCTAAGATTATGATTGATACTTCGGGATAGCCTAATTTTCTACGCATAGACTTGGCGAAAGATTTAATTTTTGAGGTCATGGGTCTTCGCTAAAGTTTTTGAGTTGTAGGTCTTTAAGAAGTTTACGTCTTTTTAGATGTTGAAATTACGGATGCTTTTAAATACTATTTAATAACTTGAAATAGTGAAATAAACAGAAAGAGAGAATAAAAAACAACAAAAAACGAATTGGGATATATTATCCCATTAATGCGTTTAATACAGCCATAACAGTGTGTAATCTGTTTTCAGCTTCATCAAAAACAACACTATTTTCTGATTCAAAAACTTCTTCTGTTGCTTCTTTGTGTTTGTAGGGTAAACAGTGCATAAAGATGTAGTCGGGTTTTGCATTTGATACTAACTCTTCATCGACAATATATTTTGAGAAAGCGTTTAATTTCTCATCAGCTTGACCTTCTTCACCCATACTAACAAATGTATCAGTTACAACAATATCTGCATCTTTTACAGCTTCAATTGGATCATGAGTTGTTACAATGGTTACTTGAGTTTCTTTAGCGAATTTTTTGGCAAGATTGAGAATAGATTCTTCTACTTCATATCCTTGTGGTGTAGCAACACTCATATGTAAACCCATTTTAGCACAACCTATCAAGAGTGAGTTACATACGTTGTTACCATCACCTACCCAAGCTAACTTCAATCCTTCTAATTTGCCTTTCTTCTCCTCTATTGTTAAGAGGTCAGCTAATATTTGTAAAGGATGGTATTTGTCGGATAAAGCGTTTATTACGGGTACAGTTGCGTGTTTTGCTAACTCTTCAACAGTTTCATGCTTATAGACACGTGCTAAGATTGCGTCATTCATCCTTGAAAGCACTCTAGATGTGTCTTGGATGGTTTCACCTGCACCTAATTGTATGTCTGCAGAGCTTAAAAAGAGTGCATGACCACCTAAGAAATACATACCTGTTTCTGTTGACACTCTTGTTCTTGTTGATCTTTTTTCAAAAATCATGGCTAATGTCATACCATCTAAAGGTTTTTCACGTTCAAAGGCTTTATACTGTTTTTTTAGTCGTTTAGATTCATCTAGCAAATATCTAATTTCTTCGGCTGTAAAATCTGCTAAAGTTAAAAGATCTCTATTTTTTAAATCCATAAAATCACCTTCGAAATCCTTTTAGGTTCAATATTTAAAAAATGTTCGATGAGGTCGTGCTTTATTTTCCAGCGCCGATAATGCATATTTGATGATGTTATGAGCGATTCACTTTTGACTGATGCAAATTCTTTTTATCTCTCGTGTTATATATTAATTTGAAGCAAATGTTTAATGGAAAAAGACTTTTACTTACCACTTTCCTAGGAAGTTTGTTAGGCTTACTTTGTATTGTTGGAGCATCGGGACGTATTGCATCAAACCCAAATTTTACAGGAGATCTTAATATTATTTTAGCAGCTTTATGGTATAACCGATTTGTTATGGGGTTGTTTATTGGACTTATTGGTTCAATTGCGTTTTTTTCAGGAAATAAGTGGATCAATAGCCTAAATGTTGTATTCCGTGGAGCAATTAGCGGATTGCTTATTTCCTTTGCATTTTTTTTCACTTCTCAATTCTTGGATCTTCCAACATTTATAGCAGGGATAGTTTATGGTATAATCATAGATGGTAGTGCAACATACACATGTCATAAAGTAACTTACTTCAAGAAATAAAATTGTGAAAGGAAACTACAAAAGAAAAAAGTAAAAGAAAAGTTAGAGATAATTTAGAAGAAGGTTGGTTGTCCTTCAAATACTCTTTTTGGAGGTTCTTGTTGTGCAGTTTCTTCTGGAGAGAGTATCTCTATCAGTTCATATTTAGAAGTTCCTAAACCTAAATTTTCCGCGAAGTCTACTGTCTCATAAGGGTCTTTATATGGTCCATGAACGCGAGTAAAGGGATGAATATCTGCTTCAAGATCCAGGTTTGGATTCTTAACATAAGGTGGAATATTTTGCACAAGAAGGCCTTCTTTTTTAATCAAATCTAATGTAGCTGTTTCTATAGCAACAATATCCTTTGAACCTAAAATGCCAATATCATTAACTATAGGCATTTGACCAATACCAAAACAATCACAATACATTGTTATTTCCATTAAGAAGTTTAAGTAATAGATTTTATCCGCAGAAAAAGTGTCTAATACTTTTTTTGTTGCTATAGCCATAAATTCTTGAAAAGCACTAAAACTTTCTCGAGGGAGTTTAACTATTCCTGCACCATGATCTAATTCTACACAGAGCATACATTGTTTGCAATCATGAAAGTTTCTATTAAGTTCATTTTTTTCTTCTTTATAGGATAGTGCATTATAGGGACAAGAAGCTACTAACTTTTTAGCTAATTCAGCAGAACCTTTTTCTTTATCCCAATAGGGAACAGAGGATACTACCCCATGTATTTTATGCCAACGAGAAGGACCAGAATATGCACCTAAAGCCAAATTTTTTATTGCACCACCATAACCACAAGCACCGTGACCTTTCGCATGAGAGATATCAATTAAAACATCAGCGTCAATGAGTGCTCCACCTAGTTCTAACTTTTCAACACCTCTATAATTTACATCAACAGAAGTAACATATCCGTCTTTGACACCTGCAACAGGAATCAAAGGACAGCCACATGTTTCTTGGGTGTAACCTCTTTTGTAGGCGTTATATACAGAAGTAGGATTATCAGTAATAAAGGGATAAGCACCTTTATCTTTGATTTTATCAACAATTCTGCGAATAAAGAAGACAGGAATGGTTTGATAACCATCATTAAAACCTAAATGCATTTTGATGGCGACTTTATCTTTTTTTTCTATTTTTATTTCACTTAACATTAAATCGGCTATATGATCAACTTTAGCCGCAAAAGAAGCAGAAACATCAGGTCGTCCATGTTGCATTGAGCCAAAATATACTTTTACTAATTTATCACTCATAAGCTTGAAAAGTGAAGAAAAATTAAAAAACTTTTGCTCAAACAATTTATGTAAAGAAAAAACACGACTATATGAGTAAAGAAAAAACAAAGTGAAAAACGACTTAAACACCGATTTCTTTTATCATTTCAATTTTTCCACCAATGTCTAAACCAGCATTTAGTCCTGTTTCATCAAAAAGGGGGGTTAGTCCAGCCTTAGTTTTTTCAAATAACTTTACAGCTATTTTAGCAGTCATACTTTCTAATATTCTACCAGTCATTGCGCCGGAAGCAGGAGATATTAAAGGAGAAAATTGTCCTTTTTCAGCTTTTAGTTCTAATTTATACTTACGATTTTCAAAGTGAACTTCGATTGTCGCCTCTCCTTTTCTCAAGTAGGTTATTTTTGAGAGGTTATAAGTAGTAAAAGTGTAAACACGTTCATTTAAATAAAAACCAACTAAGAAACCATCAAAATTGAAACCTAACCAAGGTATTTTTGCTATTGAAGCTATAATTGAGGCTTTATTTGTAGTAAAATGATTAGATTGCATCCAGATGTAGTACTGAGGGAAAGATGTTCCATAATCTTTTTCCATATAGCCTTTTCCATTAGAAAAGTCTATTTCTCGTCCATTAATAGTAAGAGAGCCAGAAATAGAGTGATTAAACCCGATCACACCATGATAACACTCCATAAAGGGGATGTAACGGAAAGGCCCCATGGTTCCAGGAGAGAAAAATGAAAAAGGCCAAGGAATTAAAACGTCAAAATTGAGGGAGCCACTGATTGTGTTTCCATCTTGATTTATGTCTAGTATTATTTTCTCTGAAGAAAAGTAGTTCTGGGCAATTTTAATTTCGAATTTTTCAGTTGAAAAAGACCAATCCTCGAAGGCATAGCGAGAGTAAGATAGATTGCATGATTTACCATCAAAAAGTTGAATAAAAGTGTGAATGTTACCATTTTTATCTGCAGAAATGCCAGGAATAATAGCATAGACATTTTCACCTGTTTGATCTACAAGTTTGAAATACCAACCTTCAAAATATTTTCTAGGTTTTATCTTACCTTGATAAATCGCTGGTTGCTTAAGTTTTTGAAAGTATCTGCAGTTCTTATAGGTCATCATTTAATATAGAAAATCAGGAGATATAAGGATTAGTTAAGAACAATTTTTGAAGAGAAATAAATAGTATATTATTGCCGAAAAATTTTAGTGTTCTTTTACATTGTTAAGGTATGGAACATATAAATATCAATCAACTATCAGAAAGAAATTGTGTAATATGCTTAGTTGACCCACAACCACGAGTAGTAGAGGTCACAAAGGAGGGAAAACATCTACCTGTAATTTTTAAGAAGATAGTAGAAATAGGAAGAATCTTTAAGATACCTGTAATAGTAACAAGGCAGTACATGAAGGGGTTAGGAGACATAGATAAGACAGTTTTTGAAGGAATAATAGAGGGAACAAAAATCATAGATAAAGTAGAATTCAATTGCTTTGACAATATAGAGTTTATTAAACATCTTAACACCCTTAATACTGAAAGGAAATTTTTCATTCTTGCGGGTGTAGAAGCGCACATTTGCATACTTCAAACAGCTTTAGCAGCAATAGAACAAAGGTATAACACAATAGTATTGAAAGATGCAACTTCATCAAGAGAAGAGAAAAATTGTCAAGCAGGATTGGACATATTAAATACCCAAGGAGCAACAATAATGACAACAGAGATGTGGGCATTTTTATTAACGAAGAGAGCAGGGACAAAAGAATTTAAAGAAATTTTAACACTATTTAAGTAAAAACAAGAGATAAAAAGAGGGTAAAGAAAAAATTAGTAACCCTCATCTAAGTTTACAATGTTAAGGTAAGGTTTATCTTTTATAATAAACCGACGAATATTCTCAATTTGTTCATCCCATCTTTTCAAATCATTAAAAGGAGAAGCTGCACGATGAGGAGATAAAACAACATTATTCAAAGAGTAAAAGGGATAAGCAGAGGGGAAAAGATGACCATCAGAAGAAGGTTGGGGGGAATAATTATACCAAACATCAATAGCTGCACCCAAAATAGTCTGGTTTTTTAAAGCAGTGTAAAGACTTTCTTCATCAACAACCTCACCTCGTCCAACATTAATAAGAAGGCCATTAGGGCCTAGTAAAGATAGTTCATGAGTACCAATTAAGCCTTTAGTATGGGAAGTCAAAGGAAGACCAATAATAAGAATATCAATGGACTTAAGAAAAGCATCAAGTTCAGAGGGACTATAACATTGTGCTAAAGTAGGAAGGGCACGGTCTTGTTTGGACCAATCTTTCCTTAAGATAGCAAAGGAAAGATCAAAACCAGATAAAAAGCGATGAATTTTTTGATTAAGAGCGCCATAACCCAATAGTCCAATAGTTTTAGAACGTAAAGGAAGACTAATAGCATCAGAGTCACCTTTACGCCAAAGACCAGAAATCATCCAATTATGATGGGGGACTACTTTATTGGTTAAAGCAAGAAGAAGTGCTACAGCATGCTGAGCTGTGAAATAAGTATTACCATGACCATTGACTAGAGTAATATAACGAGAAGAAGAAAGATCTTGAAAAAGCGGGATAAGATGTTGAACTCCAACACCAGGATTAATGAAAAGGGAAAGTTTAGAAGCTGCATCTAAAAGTTTTTTTGTGGGTCGCCAACCAATAATGATATCAGCTTGAGGAACTAAAGATAACAGATATTCCTCGGAAGTATCTGTAGGAAAAATAAGTTTGAGATTGGGGAATTCTTGTAAATTATCAAGAAAGTACTTTTTCAACACTTCGTTAGGCTGCCAGATAAATAAAACAGTGGTAGTTTCCATAGGGTTCACAATTTATCAGATGGGAGTTAGAATTACTATTTTTAAGACTATCTGATTTAGAAAAGAATATCGTAAAAACAACAAAAGCATAAAATTTTTATTAGAGGAACATGCAATGAAAATAGAAACTCTAAAAAAAGGTTTTCTTCAAAAAAAACTAATGCGCCTTCGTAGCTTAGCGGGAGAGCGCAGGACTGAAGATCCTGTCGCCGCGTGTTCGAATCACGCCGAAGGCTCCACTTTTTTACTTTTTCTTCCTTTTTCCTGTAGATACGTTTAGAGGAGGCTATTTTCCAATCATAATTATCGTTCTTCTCTCTCTTTTTGTTTCTCATTGTTTCACATTTCTTTAATGCTAATCTATTTATAGTACTTTTTTCCTTTTCACTCAGTGTATCCTTATGTCAAACAAACGGTATTATCGTGAACGTGATTACAAAGGCGATTATGGTTCTTTTGGTACTGCGGCTATTTTTTTCCTTATTGGTGTTTTATCTCTTATTTTTGCTAATGTTGGCATTACCTTTTTAGGTTTGTATTCTTGGGGTTACTGGTTATTTGTTCCCGCCTTTTTTATTTTCATTAGTGCCATTCGTCACTTGTACTCTGATCGTCGTATGCGTGATGATGTGTTAGCTGCCATTTTAAGTACTACTGTAAGTTCTATTAAGTTAGATTCTTTAGCTATTGAAACGGGTATTCGTCCTAATACTTTACTTCGTATTCTTATTGATCTTCGCCGTCAAGGTCACATTAAGTATCATTATGATAGTGAATCTGGCGACATTATTATTGGTGAGTCTATTGAATATCAACGTTCCCCGGACTTTATTGCTCCTGTTTCTAAAGCTGAACAAGTTTTTGAGAGTAAGAAAGAACTTCCTTATTGTCCCTTTTGTGGTCAGAAAACCCCTCCTTCCGTTCAGTTTTGTGCTAATTGTGGTTCAAAACTTAATTAGTTTCTTTCCCTTTTCTTATCACTCTTTTCTTTCGTCCTCTTTTTCTTTTATTTTTTTGTACCAGTGGTATGTTTCTTCTACTGCCGTCTTTAAGTCATATTTTGGTTCAAACCCTATTTTTTCTTCTATTTTCTTTGTGTCGAATTTTCTTGATTTTCCAAACTGTAACAGCCTTATTCGTGTTACTTTTGGTTTTTTCTTTAGCATTTTATATACTAGTTCTATTGTTCCTACTATTGCCATTGCCACATAATAGTTACTTCTGAAAAATTTTGGTTTCTTCTTTAGTATTTTTCCCATTTCTTCGAAGAATTCTTTACTTGTTGCATGGAATCCTACTACGTTAAATACCTCTCCTCTTGCTTCCTCTTTTTCACTTGCTTTTATTAGTGCATCTGTTAAATCTTCCACATAACAGAATGGCAAAATTGTTTTTCCTTTATTTATCAGTGGTAATCTTTTTCCTTTTTCTATCATCCTCCACACTTCTGGTGCGAGTTGTCTGTCATATGGTCCAAATATGGGAGGTGGTCTTATCACTGTTGCAAAGAACCCTTCCTTTTTTGCTGCTTCTAATACTTCTTTTTCTCC
>CAZEQQ010000030.1:797-13042 GCA_964514425.1 uncultured archaeon | reverse complement strand
ATCACCTAATACTCCTTAGAGTCCTTGCTTTCCTTTTTAATAAGAAAATTAGAGTTCAATTCAGTTGAGCTCTTTTTTATTTATATTTTTGTTTTTATTTTTTAGTCTAATAGGCAAAAATACTCCCTTACCTCGATGGAGGAGAAATTGATGAACTATTAAAATCTAAAAGCAATTAGTTTACTTTTGTCATTTTTATTTATATAGTTTGGCACAATTGTTAATTTTTTCTCAAAAAACATTCAGAAAGTTTTTTATAACACGTTTTTGGTGTTGTTTTGAGGGACACAAATACTGAATAAATGAAATAAAAAAGCGAGAAGATAGAAATGGAGAATGCAAATAAAGGAGAGGATTTCTAAGTGGTTCTTAGTTTTATCTATCACCAACTAATACTTGTTGAAGCACTTATTTGTTTTGGTTTTGCTATTTTTGTTTTCTATCGAGCTTATAAGTTAACTCAAAACTCTCCAATGTTATGGTTAACTGTATCTTCTATTTTTGCCTTTTTCTCTTATTTACTTCCTTATCTTACAGGATTTATCAAACCTAATTCTGCTTTAGAAATGGTAGCTTATTACGCTTTTTCTGTCACAAATACGCTCATAGCTTTAACTTTATTGATTTTTATTAATGCTTTAGTGCTTATAAAATTAGACAGAGTCCCTATGTTTTCCCATTTAGGAACATTAATTGTTGGTTTTGGTCTTGCATTCTTTTGTGATATCAGTTTGATGAGTTTAGAATATGATCATAGAATAAATAATTGGTTACCATATTACTCCATTCATACTGCAATTATCCCTATGATTATGATAACAATCTACATCATCTACTTTGGAATCTATCTTTTACCAAAAATTAGTCAAAATATCAAAAACAGAACTATTCCCTTTAGTTTACTTGGTTTAACGCTGCTTCTTCTCTGGAATTATTCCGTGTTTTCCAATTCTTTTCACATTTTTAGAGTATATATTTACCCTCTTTGGATTTTTTTTGTTGCTCTAGATGTGTATAGAAATCCCCTTGATTTATTACTTTCAACAAACAAGGTTTCAGAAATAATTTTATTCACTAAATACAACAAACCTATTCTCCACTACAATGCAGAAAAGAGGATTATTTCTAGAGATTTTGAAGACACTATCCTTTTTAAAACAGGCGAAAATTTGATGGTTGAAAAGTTACCTAAGGAACACAGGATCTCTCAACTTATAAGTGAGGGTGGAGAATTAATCTCTCTTAATATGTATGAAATGCTGAATATAGTTATCATAGCCACTAAAATAGATAAGAATATTATCTCTGCCAGTAATTACTTTGTTCACAAAGCTTCAAAAACAATCGATTTCAATAAATTAAACGTTAAAGTTTTACTAACACCTGAAGAGGAACAAAAGATTAAAATTATCTTTGATCAAGTCTTGGATTCTATTAAGACATAAATATACTTAAAATCTTTTCTTCACTTCCCTAATCTTGAATATACTATATTGAAGATTTGTTCTTTGGTTCTCAGATTTTTTTACTTTAATAAAAGAAAGTGTTAAAAAGAATATCTGAATTTTAGAATTAGGTTAAGTTGTTCGCAAACGAAGATAGTTCTACCGATCCTCCGCCGAATAAATTAGGAGTAGATAAGTATGTCAGAAAACAGAGACAAATTTACGATCATGTATTTCACATTATCTCTCACTATCTTTCTTTCTCTAAGTTTCAACATGGGTGGAATGTTTGCGGGAAAAATAGCTGTTCTCTTGAAAGCATTTCAAGTAGAAAGTCCTTGGGTTTTCCTTCTTTATCCACTTCTACTAACTGTACGTGGTAATATTTCTGGCATATTAACAGGTAAATTAGGAACAGCTTTGCATTTAGGAACTATAAAACCCATCTGGTTCAAAAACACTTCTCGCTTCAAACAACTTAGAGGGATTGTTTTTTCATTAACTGTTTGCAATGCGATACTTGTGGGTTTTATAGCTTATATATACGGATTAATTTTCAATATTTCTGTAAACTTTATTGCGATTTTGGTTGTAGCATTAGTTTCTTTTGCAATCACATTCATTATATCTGATATTCTCACTGTATCTTTCGCCTTTTTTTTGTTTAGAAAGGAGAAAGACCCTGATAAAGTCTTGTATCCAGTGATGTCTACCACTAATGATATCATTATCACATTCATTTTCTTTGTCGTCTATTTAGTATTTGACCCTGTAAATACATACCGGATTTATTACATAGGTTTACCTCTGGTGCTAATAATAGTAGGTATAGTTATCTATTTCTTCATTAAATGGATAAGGTTAGAATATTTTAAAGAATCATTAAGTCAGAGTTTACCTGTAATTACTCTTACAACTTTCATTGCTGCAGGAACAGGAACAATTCTCTCCTATTTTGAAGATGTTATTCTATCTTACGTCTTTTTACTCGTTGTTTATCCTGCTTGTATTACTTTAGTAGGAAGCCAAGGTTCGATAATTGTTAATACTTTTACAACTAAACTCCATTTAGGTACTATTAAAGCTGATTTTAGTTTTTTCAAAAATAAAGAAATGCAAGTGTTTTTCACCAGTCTAGTTACAGTAGGTTTGATTATGAAATTGATTTTTACTACTCTAGCTTTTCCTATTGCTCCAATGGAACTGAAAATAGGACTTTTTTTCAAATTATTGGCAGTTTTAGTACTTGCTAATATTATTTCAATTGTCATTATTAGTTTCCTTTCAATTACAGTTGCTATAATTAGTTATAAAATTGGTCTAGATCCAGACAATATTGTTATTCCTGTTTTAACGTCAAGTGCGGATCTTATTGTTACCATATTTTTAGTAGTTTTTGCTCTCTCCATATTCTAAGGTTTCTAGTAAAAAATAATAGGTTATTGTTTGGATTAATGTTTTTTTAGTTCTCTTCTATTTCCAGTTCTTTAAAGATTTTATCAATACATGAATTTAGTTCTTCTGTAGTTTCTTGATCCAACTCTTCCTTTTGTATAGAAACTTCAATTTTTCTCAAAAGATCCTTTTCAACTTCAATTTCATCTATTAATTTGTTTAGTCTTTGAATAGCAGGATAAGACTCTCCTGTAAAAACGTATACAAAGGCTATAGGGTCCAAAAATTTCATAATTATTGTATATTTGATATGCTTTATCCTTTCAATCGTTCCACTTGAAAAGGAATCTCTTAAAAAGTGATTTACAGCCACTAAAAATCCTTTTATTAATCCTTCTTTTAGTTCTCTATCGCTTATGAATTGTTTTGTATATAAGATGTGAGCCTCACGAGTTAATAATAACAATAGTACTGGCTCTTCAGTAGCAATATCCTCTGTTTCTACAGGTTCTCTTTTTAACATTCTTAAGACTAATTCATTTAGCTGCATCTCTTCTGTTTTTTCTAATATTGACCCTCTCTTCTTTTCTTCCTCTTTTTGATATTCAGTAGCAATGATTTTATCATGTTCTTGCGAAATCTTTTTTGCTAAAGGAATTAAACCATGTTCTTCTGCTATTAACTGAGCTTGCCACAATAAGGATTGTGCTTTTTTTGGTTCGTTTTCAATAAAATACAATAAGGATTGTAACCAATACGTTTCAGATAACAAAAAGTAGGAATTTTGTAATTTTGCAATCTCAAGCAACAAATCCACTTTTTCTCTAAATTTGGATAGTAAATCTTTTTGTCCTGTTAATCGCAATTTGTGATAGTAGATTTCACAAAGTTTTAGGAGAGAAAATACCGTAAGATCATGGTCAACAATTTGTTCGAGTATTGATTCTTCTAACATTTCTTCTACTTTTTCTAACGACTTGATGTCATTATTATTCTTAAGAAATACCGCTTCACCTATTTTTGCTCGTTGCTCTACTCCCTTGTTCTTTGTTATTTCTGCTATTATTTGGAGTTTTTTTACGTATTTATAAGCGTCTATGTCTTTATTCAGAGTTTTATATATTACTATTAGGTTAAAATAAGTGGTAGATAAAGCAAGGTTATTACCTATTTCCTCTTTTAGTTGTAAGCTTTCTAAATAATGCTTAAGAGCTTCATCAAGGTTTCCTTTCTGTGTATAGGTTTCTCCGATATTCGTAAGAGCTATAGCGACATTATGTTTCGCTTTTGCTTGTCTAAAATACAATAGAGCTTCAAAGTATTTTTCCAGCGCTTTTTCTAGTTCACCTTGGAGATTATAAATAACACCAATATTATTTAGTGCCAAACCTATATTGCTTTTCCTCCCTATCTCCTTCATCAAAACAAGACTTTGTTCATAATATTTTAACGCATCGCTCATTTCCCCTTTATGCCGATAGACTATTCCTATATCGTTAAGTGCAGCTGCTATATCGTCTTTGTTATCCAATCTTTTGAAAATGCTAAGGCAATTAAAAAAACTATCCAAAGATTGATCTAATTGACCTCGATAAAGAAACATTAATCCTCTATATCTTATGATTCTCCCTTTTGCGGTCAATTCTTCTTTCATTGTAACATCATCTATTGATTCTACAATTTTTAAAGAATCATCAATGAAGCTTAGCCCTTCTTCAATTTCACCCAATCTAAAAAAATTCATTGATTTTAGTGCTATTGCGTCTAATAGTTGAGTGTTATAGTTGTCTACTTTAGCTTTTTCTAACACTTCCTCAGCAATTATAAGTGATTCATTAAAATCGCCCATATAATTTTTTATTTCACCTTTAAGAAGAATTGCAGTTAGTTTTTCTTTGCTTTCTAAAGTTTCATCTTCTAAAATTAGCTCTACCTTCTCTAATGCATCGGAATACTTACTTTCTTTAATTAAATCTTTAACTATTCCTAATATATTGGACGACTCTTCACTCATTAATTGTTCCTCGTTATCAAGCAATAATATATTGACACTTAACATATATAAATGGTTGTACAACTATCTTGAGCAAATAGAAGAGTAATACCAATCTAATTTAAAACTAAAATAAAATAGATTCTCTGTCAATTACCTAAAGGAAGGGTTTTCTTGTGTATGAGGATAAAGTAATGTAAGATTTATAATGAAGCTCATATAATCCTTTTTTATGTTAAAAATAGCAGTGTTTACGGATTCATCATGTGATTTATCTAATGAGATTCTTGAACGTAATAATATTCCATTTGTACCTTTAATCGTTGTATTTCCAGATGAAAATAAAGATTACAAACATAGAATAGAAATTACAGAGGAAGAATATTATAAGAAAATAGCAGAAGCGAAAGAACATCCAAAAACTAGTCAAGCAACAGGACCAGATACCATAAATATGTTTAAGCAATTAGAAGAAGAGGGTTATCAAGAACAGCTTTACATTAGCATTTCTAGTGCACTATCTAGTAATTATCAAAATGCTAATACCTTCAAAAACTTGTATAAAAAGAGAGAAAAAGGAGAAGCTGAAATAACTGTCTACGATTCTAAACAAGCTTCCGCGGGAGTAGGTTTGATCGCTTTGAAAGCAGCTTCATTAGCTAAACAAGGTTTACCCGTAAATGAAATCATAGAAAAGTTAGATTATTTCAAAGAAAATGAATTAAAAGTAACCTTCGTTGTAGAAAATATGAAATATCTATATAAAGGTGGACGTGTCAATGCTTTGAAGTATACAATGGCAAATCTTTTACACATTCAACCTTGTATGGAAGTCAGTCCTGAAGGAACGTTAGAAGTCTTCAAAAAAGAGAAGAAATATGAAAATGCTATTGAATCAATAATTGAAAGAGCATATAATTCTTTTAAGGATAAAAGCAATTTAGCGTGTTATATTGTTGAGGGTCAAGCTCAACGTGGTTTAGAGATTGCTAAACAAATTTTACAAGAAAAATATCCAGACGTAAAAGTTTATGGATCTTTGCCTCTTGGAGCAGTTATCTATACACATTCTGGACCAGGAACCATTCAAATTGATATGTTTAAAGACTTTGAACATTAATATTAGTTCATTTTATTCTTTTTTTCTTGTCAATTTTTTTTACAAAATTTGAAATATTTATTCTGATAAAACAATTTTTTCCATCATTGTTAGAAAATCTTTATTGCCATCTAGAAGCTGATAGGTAAAAATTTCAGGATTTTCATAGCAGTGGATTTTTTTTATTTCTTTCTCTATTTGCTCATATTTTGATGAATAACTTTTAAGGAATAATATTGTTTCTTCTGCTTCTTCCACAACATCTTCCCAGTTATAGATGCTGTTAACGTTAAAGAAGTTTGCACTAATTGCCAATTTTTTTGTAATTACTGAAAGTGCTATAGCTTTTGCTTCTTCTTTTGAGCTTACAACAATTTGTATTTGAATAGGTAAATCTGGCATAATCATATAGAATTATAGCGAAATTTAAAAGTTGTGGAAAAACTATCCGTTATTCTTTAAGTTTTTTTATATATCTATGTTTTGGGCTGTAATATTTGGAATAACGACGCTTTGTCTTCTTTATTAACGAATATTTTGTTTTCTAAATATTCTACTATTAAATTTCTTTCTTCTTTTCTTAATGTGTTTGAGTTACTATTAGATAAAAGATAAACAATCTCAGGAGCTAATTCAGGATTATGTTCGAAAAGATAAATTAAGGTTGTGTAATCATAAAGGTTACAAATAGTTCCAAATAAACGGATGTGCTTTGCTCTATCTTTTTCACTCAGTAATCCTTTTAATATAATATAAAATTGGTGAGTGAGAAAACTTACATACTCGTAATAGGTGCTACCAAAAGGAAATCTTTTTTCATTCATTGTAATAGCAAAATAGAGTAAACTATTAACATAGAAAGTAACTTTTAGCCCCATTAACAAAGGGTGCTCAGTTTTCATATCTTTAACTTTTGAGTTTACTGGAGCTTTTGCCAAAAATCTTCTAACAAAATGATACATTTCGCCTATATTTGCTTGAGAATATTTATCCTCAAATTGCTCCAAATCAATAAAGGTATATTTTACTAAATCCTTCATATAAGACGGAGCATCGTGTAAATCTTTTCCCTCAACATCATAAAATTTTTTGAAAAGTATTGCTATGTACACTAAATATTCTATCTCTTCATTTATTTATTCTAAAGCATATCCTTCTTTAAATGAGAGTTTAGCGTAAAAAAAGTCAAACTCTGTTTCATCTAAAAGCTTCTGTTCCAAATCTGCACTTATTAAATTGATGAAATGGTGATATGGTAAATAGAGGGGAACTCTTTCAAAAGTATTATTACCCATTTTTCTTAGCTCCTGGGAATTTATCTACAATCTCTATATATTGCCCTATCATTTCAGAAAAGTGTATCTCGCCATTATCTATCATCCATTGATAAATGTCTTTCATCTCATCAACTGTTTCTTTGAGGCGTAAAGGCTGACTATGATCGGATATTGCAAAAGATAAGGCAAAAAACTTGGTCATTTTTGCTTTAATTATATCATTAAATTCAATAAAAACCTTTTCTGCTTCTTCAAAGTTATCTTTGAGATATTGGTCGGTTACGTCTACTAGCGTTTTTTGATCGTTTTCATCTTCATAAGGATATATAGCCAAAATCTTAATGGAGTAAAGATGAATAAGAGAAGGAATGAAAACAAAAAAAGAGAGAGCTTCTTCATATCTCATTTTCTGTGATTTATAATACTGTCTTGAGTTCATATAAGTGGTAAGAGCAGTTTTGTATTGCCCAGCAAAATGATAAAGTCCAGAAATCATGCGAAATATTTTTGCTTCTAATTCTTTCATTTCAATACTTCTTAATTCACATAACACTCTTTCCATTTTTTCTAATGCAACTTGTGGAGTTACTTTACTCGCTCTTAATTCTAATTCTATTTTTTGTGCATTAAAAAAAACGGGATGAATATCATCTGTTTTGTATTTTTCCATATATTCGTCTATGAGTTTAATAGTTTCTTCTGGTTCCTCAATAAATTGGGAGAGAATAATCTTTTTTTCGAAAGCTGAACGCTCAAAGGGGGTTGATTCGAAATATTTGAGTGATTCATCAATGTTTGAGTAAGCTTCCATGACATTTCCTTTTTCTGCATCAATTTGGGCTAATAAAATCTGCAATTCGTGGTAATAGGGTTCATTACCTGTCCCTTTAGCTTTTTCCATAAGTTTTAAGACCTTATCTCTTGCAGGATCAAGCTCATGATAAGAAATCATAAATTGGATGATTAATTGCCAATATTTGAAGTAAAGTTGGTAATCAGACTCTGGAATATCGTCTTCATGAATTGTATCTAAAATTTCTTTACCACTAACAAAATCGCCATAAGTAAAATGAACTGTGACAATATCTAATAAAACATTTAAAGATTCAGAAAAAAGTAACAAATCTTTTATTTCTTCTAAATTATCCAAAAGTAAATCTAACGCTTCTTTTTTTCTCCCTAATAAAAGAAAACATCGGGAAATCTTCGAATCTATTTGTCTTCTTTCTACATCTTTTCCCATTGTAAAGAATTTTTCACGAGCTATCAAATAGTAATGAAAAGCTTCTTTAAATTTAAAATCAGTATAAGCTTCATCGCCTTTATCTCTTTCGTAGCTCATGTAAATTACCTTAACTAAGTATTATTTATTGACGTTATAAAATTACTGTTATTTTTAAATTAGTATAATAGAAACAAAAATACTACTATTTAATGTCTATGGAATATTGTGTCATTTATCGCTGCATTAACATAATCTCCAATATATGAACATTTTACAATAAAAGCAAAATATATCCCTAAATTCGAGTCATATAGCAGCTCAAAATTTCCTTGCCCTTTGCTTACAGTAACATCAAATAAGGAAACTAGTTCTTTTATATCCTTAAGATAAGACTTAGAATTGTATGAATTATTAACAGCTAAAATTTCTGTGTTAGATGAAAGTTTGGAATTAAACTGTTTCATGTCATCCAAAGTAATATCGTTCAAAATCGGATGTTGTTTTACTATTAGAGAGATCTTGTCTAAATTGAATTTTCTATTAATTTCATCAACAAACTGAAGATCAAAAACAATTTCTCCTGCATTGTCACAAATGAAAGCAAAATTCTTGGCTTCTTCCATTCGTGTTAGAAAACTTTTGTAATCATTAATAAAAGGAGGTTTAGTGATTGATTCGACAATGGTTTTTTCTGCATCAAACTCTTTAGAGGGTCCATAATCGATGATGTTTGAATGAAGGGAGAAGTTAAGTGCTGCAAAGAGAGGATCTTTGGAATTTTGTAATTCTTCTTCAGATTTTTTTAGAATTGTTTGTGCTAACTTATTCGATTCTTCTTTGATGTAGTGATAGGGATCAAAGAACATACTTTCATGTTGTATCAACTCAAATATCCCTTGAGAGATCTGTATAGGAGCTAAAGATAAATCAGCTCGACGTAAAAAGTCTTTAGTTTTTGCTTCTATAATTTTGCTTTTAGAAGTAGGTAAATCTAATAACTCTAAAGTTCGAATAATCTGTTTATCAATGCAGTTTAAACATTCTTGCCCACACTTCACGTAAAACACCAATAAGGAAGTAGGAAAAAAATATCTTTCTAAATTTTTCTATTGTTATAGTCTCTTGATATTTTGCTTTTCCCCTTACATTGTTATTTAGTCCGATTAAGTTAAATAGTAGGAGTTATTTTAGAGATATATGTTATTCTTACGGATTCTTAGTTTCTATTGTAAGAAGATAGGGATTTATGTAATGTTTTTCCTACCCATAGTGATAGTAGGAATGCTTTTCCTTATCGGATTTGATCCTGTATTAACTGACTATCGAACACTCATTATTATTGGCTTATGGATCGTGTTAGTACTTAATGCCATGTCTTTCAGTTTAGACTCAATTCTTTTGTCGAAAAACTTTTTGAATAATGTGAAAGAAAAGAGTAGAGAAGGGTTTCCTATAGATTCTATCGAAGGCTTTAGTGAGGTGGAATCAAGTTTTAAGTCTATTAACAAATCAGGTATAATAATAAGTCTTGCCTCATTACTTTCTTTGATCACATTTCTTTCTGGTCTATTTCTAACTCAAGATAGCCCAGATACAAAACTTCTCTTTCAATTTATCGCATTAGGTTTAGTTTTGATAACAATAGGTATTGTGTTGATAATCAAAATTCCAGAAGAACCAGCATTTAAACCAGGTGGTTTAATAGGATTTTACCTCCCCTACAAACTACCTACTTCCTTGGATAATATTCTTTCTGATGTATTCTTTGCTTATCTTGATCCAGCTACAAGGATTAAATATGATGACTGGACGAAACTTATTGCAGATTCTCTTCATCCTAATTTTCAATCTCACAAAGAATTCGAAACTAGGGTTGATCGTGCTCGAGAAAATATTCTACTCTTATACTATTTGAGTGAAAGGATGAGTTCTGTATATACTGATGAAGTCGTTGAAAGAGAGCTAAAAGAAGTTATTGCAGAAGAGCATTATGCTACATTTATCACAGGTGGAGAAAGTCAGATAACTCGTCAAATATTCAAAAGATTAAAGAAAATATTGTACAAATATACACCTGAAATATTCATGCTAATAGATCAATTAATTGTACAACTTGTAGATAATTTAGAAGACTTTTCTAAAAAGGATCTTTTCGTTCGTATATCTGTGCCAAAAGAGCATAAAGGCAATACTCCTTTTCAAATGTTGGTTTTTCTCTTCAATAACTCTAAAGAGTTTCGAGATAAAAAACGTCCTATTGATGTGAGTTACAACTCTGATAAAGAAAAACTCTTTCCTTATCGTTCAGAAATTTCATTACTTTTAGATGAAAGTGCTTCCTTAGGTATTGAAGATAAAAAAGAGCTTCCTCTTCATAGTGCAGATGAATTGGATATTCTTGAAGTCTTAACTAAAATTCTCCAAGTAGGAGATGCTTATTGGCTTCAAATTAAACCTAAAGCTTATGGTGATACAATAATATCCGTTTCTGTGTCAGAAAACAATCATAAGATAGCAGGTACTAACCAAATTGTAAAACTAAACAGAGATCTTGCTTTCATCGTTAAAAGTTATGGCTCAAAATTGTCTTTCCTCGGTGGTTTAGCAGCTCCTTTATTATCTCGGTTTAGAGATTTCTTTGGAATCTAAAAAAGTAGATTTTTATTATTTTTTCTTTTCTCCTTTCTCCTTTTTCCTTTTTCCTCATAGTCCTATCCTATTTTTCTTCTTATGAGAGCAACTGAAGACATTTTCAAAAAAAATAACCCAATGTATATTATGATTGAATACTGAATAGCTTTAAATAGACCAAAAAATCCTTTACCTTGTTAATATGTAGCTGAATTAGGTAATCAAAATGAAATTGTACAGTCCTAAGCTCAATCTGCTAGTATTCGTGATTGTCATCGTTACCCTGAGTTCTTCAAATATAGAAGCTTCAGAAACTGAAGTTGCGATTGATGATTATATTACCATTCCAGAAGGTTATCTATATCAATTTACAAGAGAAATAGAAAAGGATAATACTATCATTACAATAGAATTTCAATCTTCAAATATCTTATCTTTTTTTATCACAGATTATGGTGAAACAGATAAGTATATCTTAGGTGAAGCAATCTATGCTTATCATAGAGTAAATGATAGAAGTTTCTATACATCACAATATACCATGAAATATAGTGGTTTCTACGAATTTGTTTTTGTTAATACAGGTTCAGAAACAATCTATGTTGATATTTATGTAACCTTTGAATATCCCTCTTCAGGTTTTATGGGAATTGGAATGATAGTATTACTCTTGGTTCTATTCGCTGTTGTCGCAGTTGTAATAATTGTGATTATTGTTAAAACTCAAAATAGGTCTAGATATACACATCACGAACCTTATGGTAAAACGCGACTATTAGGAACTAATACGCGAAGTGGTACAGAATCTTTTAATTCAGATAATTACTCTGGACCAATAATTTCTACTAAAGAACCAATAAGATCGTCTAAAACCGATTCTCAACAAGCTAGTTCAAAGTATTATCAAACTGAAACTAATACAAATCCAAAAATGAAAACTGATTACAATGCTAATGCAGAATTTGTTTATTGTGCAAATTGTGGGTCAAAAGAGAACAATAAAATTAAATTCTGTACTAATTGTGGATCAAAGTTCTAATTTTTCCTTTTTTACTTTTTCTTTATAGAAATAATAAAGGAGTGAAAGTAAGTCACCTTCTAAAAGTATAGGTTTATATAACTGATAGTATAAATTAAGTTAATTACAGTATTGGGTGTAATAATGAAGTTTAAACTATTT
>CAZEQQ010000030.1:0-787 GCA_964514425.1 uncultured archaeon | reverse complement strand
GTTCATATTCTCCCTCTGCCTTACTTTTTCTTATTTTCATCGCTAGATGTAATAGTAACCACAGAAGCTAGTACAACAATAGTTGATACCCAATTATATATCTATGAAGACAGAATTTATGTTATTAACGTTAATATTCAAGGAGAAGAGAGAGTAGCAACAGAAACAATATTTGCTTCAACCGGTTTGGTCTCATTTTTTGTCACAGATAGAGGAAATACCGAGAGTTGGCGAGCAGGTACAGGAATTCCTTTTCATGCTTTTGTTGCTAATGTCACTTCAGATACGGTTAGAGTCAATTTAGATGAAGGGCGATATGAGTTCGTTTTTGTTAATGAACATTATGAAGGTGTAAATGTCGAGCTTTTAATTACACAAGAAAAAATTTATGTTGTTACTGATGACGGGAGTGGTTCAATTTTTATTGCTCTCATACCTATAATAATAATAGTTGTAATCGTTTTCTTAATTCCTCTTTTTCTGATCATTAAAAGAAATAATAGAACCTTTAACGCATATGAGCAGTATTCAAAACAACAAACCTATAATTGGCAGAGTAATCATCAATCGAAATCTATCTCTTACTCTTCCACTCAACCCACTCAATCAGCACAATCAACTCAACCAGTTCAACCTTCTCAATCTACTCAACACACTCAAGGTAACAAACCATATCTTGGTTATCGACCTTATCAGCCAATTTACTCTTCAAAAGATTCTAACAACCAAAAACAAGAAACGAAAAGTTACAACATTGATGAATTAAATTATTGTTTGCATTGCGGAA
>CAZEQQ010000029.1:0-13058 GCA_964514425.1 uncultured archaeon | reverse complement strand
CTGTGTCTTCATTGTAAAGCGCTTTCATTAAATCTTTAGCTTTTGTTGATGTTGTTTCTAAGTTGAAATGCCCATCTTCTACTTTCACAGTTTTTTCAATCAAGTTTTGGGGCAAGTCAACTCCTATTAATTTCGATAATTCTTTGAGTTCTTCACTCATATAGATTCAACTCACACAATATTCTAATTTAAGCATTTATCTCTTATAAAAAAACCTTATTGTCTGAATAATAGTATATTCGTGACAATAACGGAGAGGTATATTTTATTGTGGTGGGCTACCAGAAAGGATTTCATCCCATAATTTTAAATCTTCTAAAGCTTGTTCTTTATCTAATTTTGAGAGTACAAAACCCGTATGGACAAGAACATAGTCACCTATCTCTAAGTTATCACTTATTAATGTTGAATCTGCTTCAATTCTGATATCTTTAACTTCCACTATTAGTTTTTTATTTTCTAATAAGCCGACTACTTTACCTGGAATTGCTAGACACATTATTCTCAGGTTCCTTTTTTTTTGTCTTTAATTAACTCTTTGTTTTTAGCAAATATTCTTAAATTTAGCTCAATAACACTTATTTAGATAGAGTTATATCAATGTTTAATATTGTTCTTAAGCATTGTATGATAATGTGTTTTACTAATCCGGAGAGGTTAAAATGATTATCGGTCCTTATTTGAAGTTTTGGGGTTCATTATCTTATAAGATAAGAATATCTTTTTTGGAAGATTTGTCTTATTTTGAAGTCGTTTTCCGTCATGTTATCACAGAATCAGAAAATATTTTTGAGGTTCATTCTTTATGTCAATGTGCTCAATTAATCTTCAAAGTTGCTCAAGGGTTAGATATTTCTATTTATGATCGCCGTCTTGCTACTTGGCTTGAAGAATATTTTAAAGCAACAGATACGATTTTATCGATCGAGAATACAGAAATCTTAGAATGCTTAAAATCGACGCCAACAGATAAAATTAAGACAGTGGTGAAAAAGTTTGCAATTGCGGAGAAAGCTTTTATTGAAACTATAGAAATAGATCTTGAAAATCTTAAAATTGATGTAGAAGATCTTTTTGCAGCTAGTCCACCTTTTCAATATTCTCAAGTTATTCCTGTAGAGAAAGATACAGAAGACTGGCTTCCCACTGCTGTCGCTTTGGATTTTGATGCATCAACAACCATAGATTATACTTTAGACGATAAAGATCATTATCATTCAGAGAATAAATTTTTAATCGCAGAACTTGAAACAGGATTGCTTAGACATAATACTACCTTCGTCAACGACAAATATGAAACTATTTCAAATGTGGCTGTAAAAGAGACAACACCAAAAATTTTCCGTCCCATAAATTCTTTGGGGAAAGTTATTGATTCTTCCGGAAAGATAGTTTCTATTTTTCAACCTTCGGAAGTAAGAATACAAGGAGAAAAAGTTGATCAAGTTTGGAAAGTTGAATCTCTACCAGCAAAAAGTAAAATTGTTCTTGACTATTCTTTCCTCCATACCGCTCTTATTGTGTTATCTAAAGAGATTAAAACAGAGAATGGACAAGAATCAAAGGTAGAAAAGACAATTAGTTGTCATGCTTTATTACCTCTATCAGAAGATAAATTTACAATTTCTTGTCCTGCATTATCAAATATTACAAGAAACTATCCTCAACGAGTTTCTTTTGTACTACCATATTTTTTTGATTTCTGTGAAGGGCTACAACCAGAACAGATTTTGAAGTTTGTAGACAAACAAAATTACTTTTTAATTATTCTATCAGATGAAGGTATAGAGAGTTTATTCACTAATAAAACAACACTCACAGTGAAAAAAGCACAATTAGACTCAAAATTGAGAGATTCTTCTTTAATTGTTCAGAAATTTGAAGATGATCCAATTCTTGTAATAGATGATGACGATGATGATGAAAGTAGTGAACAAGAAGTTCAAGTCATTGATGAGGCAGAAGAAACAACTACTTCAAAGATTTTAGATGAAGAATCTTCTACACAACTCGTAGAAGAGGAAAAAGTTGAAGAAAAGAAAATAGATAGAAATGATGAAGAAATAGAAGAAGAACCATTATTTGGTGTTTTTGACGACAGTGAAGAAGAAAATTGAACAATACTAATTAGTTCTTTCTTCTTTTTTGGGATAAATTTATCTTACAGGTCACTAAGAGTTGCAGCAATATTACATGTTCCTTCATGAGAGACCATACAAGCACCTATAGGATGCTCAGGAGTGCATGCTTTCATAAATAGTTTGCATTCATTAGGCTTACTTTTACCTATTAATACTTCATCACACTTACAACCTTGTTTTAGGTCTTTTACTTGTAGACGAGGGATGTTAAATTTCTTTTTTGTGTCTATTTTTGCATATTTCTCTCTAATTTCATACCCCGTATTAGGCCATTCACCTAATCCTCTCCATCTTGCAGAACTAATTTCAAATGCTTCTTCCATTATTTTTTGAGCAGTTATGTTCCCTTCATATGTTACGTACCTTTTGTACACATTATCTACTTTATGGTTCTTATTTACTATTTGCTTAATTACAGAGTAAATCCCATTTAAGATGTCAACTGGCTCAAACCCAGCTACAGCAACAGGAAAGTTATATTGATCTACACAAAAATCGTAAGGTTTTGTCCCAATAATAACAGAAACATGTCCTGGTGCCAGATATCCATCAAAGGCAATGTCTTTTCTTTGTAATAGTAAATCCATGGCAGGAGGAATAAGTTTATGTGAGGAGTATATGCTGAAGTTAGGTAAATTAGTTCTAATAATTTCTGCAGCAGTAGTACAAGCTGTTGTTTCAAATCCTACGCTAAAGAAAATAACTTCTTGATTTTTATTTTTCTTTGCTAGTTCTATAGCATCAGAAATACTATAAACCACTCTTATGTCCATTCCTTTACCTTGAGCTTGATACAGAGAATCTGTTGATGAAGGTACTCTCATCATATCTCCAAAAGTAGCAATAATAGCATTATGATTTCCTGCTACCCATAAAACTTCATCAATATCTTGCGCTGAACACACACAAACAGGACAACCTGGACCCGCTATAACTTCAACAGATTTGGGGAGTAATGATCTTATACCCCACCTTGCAACTTCATGCTCGTGTGTGCCACAGACATGTAGTATTTTAATTTTTTCGCCCTTTTTTTGTGCTTCTTTTTCAATTTCTGTGCGTATTTTTTTCACTATATCTTTATTCTTGTATTTATCAGTTATTTCTGAATGCATAAATAACAACTTTCCAATTAGCTCTATTTTATTCTTTATCTGTTGTAAATAAGGATTCCTTTTGAATAAATGACATTAATGAAAAAAACAAAGAATGTAGAAGAAAAGAGGTTCTAAATCATTTATAGGTCCTGCAGTTCGAACTTACATCAATAACCGTTTCCTAACGTTAGGCTCCGAGCCAAGTTCTACAAGCACTAAATATCCACCTTAGGGCTGCTCACTTCCGTGCCTGACCCCTTTCGGCATTTAACTTCGTCTAATGCCTTCCTCCGAAGACACCTAGAAGAATACCCAGTCGAGTAGGTTGACCTTTCAACACCTGTTTGATAGGGCGTATTTATCTTTGTAAGCCCTCAGCAGCAGCTTTCGCTCCAGCATATTGACCGTTTCTGGTGCAGGGCAGGCCAAGCTCCCCAGCTAGACTAACTACTGATTTAGCACAGATTCTTCTGTTATGGCTATTAGGTATATTGGTAATTTAAAGATTATTATTTTTGGTTAAAAATGTTAGATTGAATCGTTCTTTCAAAAAAGAAGAAAGTTCTGCTACTGCTATTTGACAATTCTTTGACAAGGGTTCTTCGAACCAAGTATGTTCAGGTTGTATTCCTATGAACATTACCTTCACGTCAGGTATACTTGCTTTTAGAAACGTTTCCATTAATGTTAAGGAAAGAGTATGCGTAGAAAAATGATATCCTGAACTTACGAGTTCATTTGGTACTATTGCTATAGCCCCAGAAACTTCATTCATATCTGCAGCATCCAGCATAAGTACTCTATTAGCTTTTAGTTTTTCCACTTTTCCTACAAAATGCTCAGGTACTCTTTCACAATACAGAAGTTTAACTTGATCAGGTAGTGTATATGTTTCTAATTCTTTGATTACATGTAAAGCTACTGCATCATCTCCATTGTCTTCATTTCCAATACCTAGTACTGCTATTGTTGTACCATGCGCTAAAAATGCATCTATTTCGTCCACGAACTCTTTTTCAAACATTTTCACGTCACTTTTTTCTTTATTATAAACATTTATTCCACTAAGTTTAAACGTATAATCAACGTATTATTCACGAATACATTGTTAAGCTATAGTAACTCAGGAAACATTTCTTGGAGTTTTTGTTTATTTTCTTCATAACTTTTAGCATCCATTGTTAATTCTTTAAGGAAAGGTAATCCTTTCTTTACACCTATCATCAAAGTAGATTGAATGTTTCCTTCTTTGTTTAGATATAATTTCACATATTCCCTTTTTTTCATGTTCAAGTATGTTTTTGTTTTCCAATCATCATATTTTGGCATATCACTATGATAACCTAATGATGTAACAAACAATTCTGCTACCTTCAATGTTGTTGAAATTTTACTTCCCTCATAGATAGCTTTCTTTGGACAGATTATATTAGCTGCTACAACTTTTGCTTGTTCTACGCAAGGAAACCATAGACCATAAATTTTTCCTTGATGTTCAGCACAGTCACCAACTGCAAATATATTCTCATCTGTTGTTTCCATATAGTTGTTTACAATTACTCCTTTTTTAGTTTCTAACTTTGCTTCTTTTGCTAGTTTTATTTCTGGATCAATACCTATACACGATATCACAATATCAGTAGTAATTTTTTTATTGTCTTTACAAAGAACATAATTAATATGTTCATTCTCTCCGACTAGTTCTATTACATGTTCATTCAAGTGAAAGTGAATATTTCTTGCTTCAAGAAGGTCTTGAAGAATTTTTGAACCGTCTAAATCTAGCTGTTTGTGTAATAGATACGCGTTTCTTTCAATAACATGTGTTTCTATTCCTCTTTTTCCTATACTATTTGCAACTTCCAATCCTAGTATTCCTCCACCTATAACAGTTGCGGATTTACTCTCGTTAAGTTTATTTTTTATTTCTTGAGCATCATCAAGAGACCTTAGAGAGTAATAGTTCTTCAATTCCACACCTTTTATTTTTGGTTTCACACATTTTGCACCTGTAGCTAAGACGAGTTTATCATATGAGTATTCTCCCTTCTCTGTAACTATTTTTTTTGCGTCTTTATTTATGTTTAGTACATTTTCATTTAGATGGAGCTTACAATTTCTTTTCTCAAACCATGTTTCATCATAAGGTCCTATGAGGTCTTCATTTTTCATGTCTTTATGTTCAATGAAAGAAGGTAATTTAGGCCGATTATAATGTGTATAGGGTTCATTTGTGAACAAATCAAGTGAATAATCCTTCATTTCTTTGAATAATTCCTGAATAATTGTAATCCCTGACACACCATTACCAACAATGATAATCTTCTGCATAAAGTTCACTCTTTTATAATGTCTCTATCAATCAGTATAAATTGAAATTAGACAGTTTTTAATTTGTTTAAAACTCTCTTGTTATATATTTATAGATAGGAAGAATATATGTTTATAGATAGGAAAAAAGTTCATAGGATTAAAAGCAAAATATTTATCTAAAAAGTTAAAGAGAGCATTTACGATTCATAAACGCTCACTCAATGCTTTGCTTTGACAATAAAATTTTCGAAGGATATTTTTTTAACAAGCAATGAAAGCACTTTTCCTATTTGTCCTTTCATCCACTTATTTGTTGAAAGAACATTTCCATCAGATGTGACATAATAGATTTCATTTTCAACTGACCAAAAAAGACCTTTCTCTGTAGTTTTTATTAATAGCTCCGTAGCGTCTGAGAATATTGTTGCTTTTTTGTCTATAGACCAATAATTTTTTTGTTTTAAAGGGTAGATAAATAATTCCATGTTTAGTTCATTAGTATATATTTCCTTTTTGACTATGTTTTTATTTATATACAGTGTAATGAGTTCTATTTTCTCTTTTTCTTTTATTCCAGGTAAGACATCTATTACTTTTTCATTCAAAAAACTCAATTTTGCGGGGAATATTACTCCTTTATCATAACTTTCGCAGTGTATTCTTCCAATTGCTCCTTTTTTTGAGTGTGTTATAAGATCGGCTATGACATCTAATTTTCCTTCAAAATACCAACCTATTTGTCTATTTGAACTTACATTGAATATTGGAAATAATAGAGTTTTTTTGTGGACCTCTACTTTAGTGTATTCATTTGAAGCGACATAAGGTAGAGTTTTTTTGATTTTTATGGGTCTATTTTCCACTTGTAACTTCATTATTTTCACCTATTCAATATCAATTTCTACTTCACCATCATCTTCTTCTTTTTCCTCATCTTTACTTTTATTAAGGCGCATTTGTTTTTTTCTCGAATATAGCACTTCTACAAGTTTAAGAGCTTCTAGACCTAATTGTGTTATTAAATATCTCCCACGAACAACTTCTTGAGTAATCAAATCTAGGGACTGTAAGATATCAGTATGGTGTTTGAACGATCCTCCTTTCAAATCTGCTTTTTCAGATAATTCTTTTTGATATTCGGGATTTTCTTCTAGGATTTTTAATACTCTCAATCGTCTCGAATCACCTAATGCTGCTATCAATTCTGCTGCTTTTTCGTAAAATTCTTCTAATGCTTCTTTTTCAAGTGTCAAACGCTTATTCTTTGTAATATCTATTCCATTTTCACCAAGTTTTACGATGACGTTTTTATCTGAATCTGGTGTAGTTCCTGCTTTTTTTGTTGAGGGATCAATAGTTAGATGTCCAACTGTTTTGTTTACAGTTTTTTCTATATTTTTTGCCAATGACGTAAAAATGCTTTCTAAGTATTGAGGGACTATTTCTGTGTATCTTCCTAATTCATTTGTGTCAGCTACGAATATATTTGGTTTATGTTGTCCATGTCTTCGTGTTCTAGCTCTTACATTCGCATAATTTGTCTTTGTATCGGCTAGTGCTTTTTTTGATTCTGATAGCACACTTTTTGCAGAGTATAAGTCTTGTTGAGCTCTGAACAATTTTTCTCGCGATTTATTAAGTTCTTGCTCTGCAAAATTTCTCTCAGTTTCATCGTTTGAATGGATTGATTGAGACAATATTCTTCTTGCACGCTCTAGTTCTCTTTTTTGTCTTTCAATCTCTGTTTTTGCATCTATTAAGTTGCGTTCTGCAACACTGACTTCTGCTTTAACATCTTCGATTTCATCGATATTATCTGTTATCTCTCTTCTTAGATTTGCAATTTCTTGAGGGGACAATGTTTCAAAGTTTTTATATTTCTTAGGTTTTTTTTCTAGTATGTTTTTTAGTGAGGAAGTAACTTTAAGTACTGTTGCAGAAGTAATTTCTTCAACCTTATCTAGCGTTTTTTGTGTTGTTTCCTCTATTTTTTTTAAGTCGATTTCGGGAGAAAACAGAAATTCCTCTGCATCTGACCTTGTGAGCCGTTTAGGGCTAGCTGGTGCGGAAGACGAAAGAGGTTTTTTAGGGGCAACAGGCGGAGAAGGTGTAAAGGGAGTATATTGTGATTTACTTTCAAGTTCTTTTTCGTGAACTTTTTCTTCTTTCTCTTTCTGCCCATTTTTTTCCTTAAGGCGTTCTAGGTCTTTATTTAATATTTCTTTAGGAGAAGGATGAAAATCTTCGTCATACTCTTCATATTCTTTCTTTAGTTCTTCTTTTTTGACGTCCTCTTTCTTTTTTTCTTGTTCTTTGTCTATTTTTTTATACGTGTTATCCATCTGTTTTGTAAGATCTTTTGATTGTTTTCTCAATTCTTCAATAATTTTTTTTAGTTCTGAAACTTCATCGTCTTTGTTCATTTTTTTCACCTTTTTAATTTTCTTCAACTACGTCTTTTCCTGTCTCATAGCTTCGGTAAACCTTTTTTTCCCTTTGTTCAATTTTACTAAAATCCAATTCTTTTAGAGGTTCTAACTGTTCTCCGATATTTTCAAGCATCGCACCTAAGTCTTTTTCTAATGGTTTAAGAGCCTGGGATATAGTTTCACCTATTTTCTCTACATTTTCTGCAACATCATTTAGTAATCCGTTAAGTTCGAACTCTTTTCCATTTTTCCAATTTCGCTTTACGTGTTTTTCATTATTATCTTCATGATTCATTTAATCACAACCATTTAAATCTATAATATGTTAACCTTTTTCTTGTATCAATTCGTTTTTTTTCTGTTACCTGTTTTAATTTCGACATTTCTTCATCAATTATTGCGTTTGTGTCCTTTCTCATTCACAATCACCGAGGGATACACTTTTCTGTAGTTAAATTACAGTATACACAGAAATATATAAATATTTCTCTTTTGTAAATTAAATACAGTTTCATGTAAATAGCAATTAAATACGTTACAAATAAGAATTGACCAATAATAGCACATTAATCATAAAAAGTTCGTCCAGAAAGTAGTGAATTAATTTGAGTTGTTGATTGAGGGAAAATCTTTACAAATTCTATTGTTATTTGACCATTTGAGTGGGTTTCTAATATTGTACTTCTTATTTGAACATGTTTAAGCATGCGTTTTTTTAGAAGGTACCACCCCTCTCTAGAAACTGTAATAACATATTTTTCTATGGTTTCACGTAATTTTAATGCTGAGATTAAATTGTTCAAGATTTCCTTTCCAAATTCGGAATATACTTGTTCAATGTTGGTATCATCAATTTCAGTTAAGTAGCAGGCTAATAGATAGAATCTGTTTTTTGTTCCTGGCGCGTGTGTTTCATATCCCTTTGCTATGTGTTCAGCAATAGCGATAATATTTCCTGTTAAAGTGATATATTTCACTCTTGGTTCCAATCCTTCTAGTGATTTGAAAACTACTCCTTCTCTTTTCTCCTGCTCCAATTTTTTTATTATTTCTTTTATGTCTTCATAGTCAGCTACTGTTTTAGTCCCAAACGATTTCACAGTATCAATGGAATATTTGCTGAGCAATTCATTTCTTTGAAGAGGTAATAGAAGGTTTATTTCGCGATCAACATTTGTTTTGAATATGTCAAAGACAAGCACTTTTGGCATTTTTTCATATATTGCACTTACATGATTGTATGGATTGGGTCCTATTAGTTCTCCACAAACCATTAGATAGGGGAAGTCTTCAAACATTTCTCGTATATTCTCATTTTCTTCTAGTATTTCTGTAGTGTAGGGGCAAAAATATCCTCCTCTAGTAAAAGCTAAAACTTTTTTTTCTTCCTTCCAGTAAATCAAACGCATATTGTTTCCATCTACTTTTTCTTCCATTACAAATTCATTTGTCCCAAATTCGTTTTCCAATCCTTTTTTTAGTGAAAATGCTCTTTTTATTGAAGGATATGGAGGAACAATCGTTTCTTTAAATTTTACTGTTCCTCTTTTTGCCCCTTTAGTATCACTTGTTTCTCTTTCATAGGTAAAATTTAGATATTTTATGTTTTCTTGTTCTACTTTCGACATAATCTATCTAGTGTAGTAGTTTTTCTTACACAAAAGCATTTTCCTTTTCATCAATAATTTTTTAATTTAAAAAGACATTACATTTACTAAGATGGAAAAAGAATATCGCTTTGTTTTGGATACATCCCTTTTTACTAATCCAAATGTCAGAAAAAGTTTTGGTTCAACTGCTGTAGAAGCCCTTAAGAATTTTCTTAAAATTGCTTCACAGACACGCTATCATTTTTTTTATATGCCTTTGTCTATTAAACGCGAGCTTATTCATTTTATGAATAATGAAGAAGTTCCTTTTTTAGAAGCTGTTATTACTATTAAGAACCCCAATTTACATTCACTTTCTGTTCCTGCACCTGTTGTATACAAATTTATTGATGAGATTAGAAATAGAATTGATAAAGGATTACGTGTTTCTGAGGAACTAATCCGAACAGAAAGAGATCAACCTGAAGCTATTCATCGTTTGCGTGAGAAATATCGTAGTGTGTTAAGGGACGGCATTGTTGACTCTAAAGAAGATTTTGATGTTTTAATGTTAGCTACAGAAATAGATGGATTAATTGTAACCGCCGATACAGGGTTAATGAATATGGCAGAATGGCTTGGTTTATCTTTTGTTCCTGCTGAGCGTTTTCATGAATTACTTATCTATTCCAGTAAACAACAACCACTTTTCGAGAGCTAGTTCGTTTTTTATTTTCTCTGTTATATTTTCTGAATTTCTCTAAGTATTACAGTTGCATATGATCCTTTTTCCAATCTAAATTTCACTTGAGCTTTCACAGAATTTTCAAACATTTCATCCTTTTCTACACTTATTATTTGGAAATCTTCAGGTTCAACTAAGATTGGCCTATATGTTCCTTGCACACCTAATTTCTCTACATATTCCCTTTTGAAGAGCTCTATGTCTATGTTCTCTTCCTCTAGAATTTTTTCATAAATTGTTTTAGTTACTCCTTTAAGCTCCTTTATTTTGCCTCCAATAATAGGTGCACAAACTTTCCCGTTTATCTCTTTTTCTCCTTCCATTGCTGTTTTAAAGCCAATAGTATAGTCATTATACCTTATTGTAAGATATTTATTAAACAGATGTGACTGATAAGCATGTACAAACAATTTTTTCAAGTGTCTTGATAGGGTATTAAATGCATGGTTGTAATTGTTGGAATTAACGCTTAATGTGTGTAGCAACTCCTTTTCTACTTTTAAGTAAGAAGGGAAGTGTCTATAACTTTCTGAAGCATCTTCTGTATTCCAGTAGTGAGACCTTATTTTCTTTATTCCATCAGGTTCATCTTCAAATGCTTTTCCAATATATACTTTTATTGCTTCTTTTATGTTCCCTCTTAGTAATTCCTTTCCTACGATATGTGTTATAGGTCTTGTTGTTCCAAATCTTTGTTCTCCAAACATATTTAGAACACCACCAAAATTTTTCACTTCAGTTATAATTTTATTTATTTTTTCTTTTACTTTTTCCTCATCCTCCTTTATATCACGAATGGTAATATTAAACTCATTTCCCCATAGATCACCTAATCGTATATCATGCAGTCTGAAACTATGGCAGTAGGTTTTTATTGAAGGATAGTTAATTTCTTTAACAGTTTCCCTATTTCCATTTTTCATCCCCCATGCAGATACTCTTTGCCCAGTTAAAGCTTTTTTATCTTTCGTTCCAGCAAAGCTAAAATTATTTCTTGGAATACCCCATAATTGTCCCAATATGTCAAAAGCTTCTTCTGTTTCAATATTATTTTTTACTAGTATGAAATGTAAGAATAATCCTTCAATTCCAGATAATTGCCCTTTATGTTCTATTTGTGGGTCTAGTATTTCCTTTTCTGGTGTAATTTCTGAAACAATAAAATCTTCTGGAATTTCTTTTATTTTTCCTTTAATGCCATCAGTTTTTGATATACACGGAGGATACTGTACTATGCACGCGTTTTCCATGATTATTCCCACTTATAGTAATTTAAGATGACCTGTTACTTTGTCTATTATTTGTTCTGGTGCAGGACCTATGCCGATTACTGTTGTTGTTCCAGGAGTTAATTCTGTTAATCCTGCATCATTTATAATTGCAAAAGGCAAATCAGCTATCTTTGCTTTCATTGCTATTTCCATTAGAGTTTGTTCGTTGTCTACTTTTACAGCTACTTTTTTTTGTCCTTCTTTGAACCAGTTATCAGCCCAATCTTTGTAGTATCTTTCTGCGACTTTATAAGCGGAAAGTGAACCATGTGCAGCTTGAACAGCTGTTTTCCCCTTTGACATTTTTAGATCCATTCGTATAACAATAACTTGTTTGTAAGAAAATTGTCTCATCTCAAATCTCTAATTTTTTTTCTGTTTAAGAGCATTCTTATTTGTAATATACCATATGCGTTATTTTTTCTTTTAGTCTTTAAGAGAAGAGATTTTTTATAATTATTTTTTTATGATTTCATTTTCATTATAGGATAAAAACTTAAATTGTTATACTACATTAGATTTTTATGGGCATCGAGTCATCGATTAGCGATACTTTTAAAGAAACGGAATTAAAAATCGTAGCTTTTCTTGCAAAACAAGGTTCTAACACGTCAAAATCTTTGTCTGTTCTACTTAACATGAATGAAATCGATATTATTAATTCGCTAAAAGTTTTAGAAGATGCTAGATGGGTTGAAAAAATTGATGATTCACATTATCAAATTTCTTTCCTTAAGATTTTTTCTCATTCTATGAACGATATTGTAACTGATTTTGCACATATGCTCGACCAAGAAAACGATTTTATCGAACAAACGTCTTCAAGTTTGATTGAATCAATGAATGGTGCAAATCAACATCTCACAAATTCTATGAACACGCTTATTAGTGAAACAAGTGCTCTGAATAAAAAATTACAAGAAGAGCTTGATATTAGTTTTAATAAGTATGATTCTAATAGATTACGTTCTTTCGGTACATTTAGGATAAATACAGATTCTTATATGAGAGGGGTAAAGGAAGAGATTATCCGCAGCATACGTGGCAAACTTGGTTTTACACCTACAGGAGAGGTAATTTTTAAAGAGATAGGTGATATTCCGGCTATGCCTTCAGCTTTATCAATAGCTGAAACAATGAATAATACACGAGGATTATTAAAACGCGGTTTTAAAGAGATAGACGTCAAGAATAAAGAGATTTCTTTTGCGTTAAATGATTCTACAGAAACGGCTATTAATGAATTGTTAAATGATTTAAACTTAGAATATCAAACTATCCTTGATGAAAATATAGAAGGGCCAGCTCTTAAAAAAGAATTATTTTTTTCATTTGTTGATAAATTTCACTCTGATACTATCGAAAATATGAACACAAATAGAAGGTTTTGCAAAGAAAAGTTGGTTAAAACAAACACTTATCTCTCTGAAATCAACCAACAATTAGAACTTAAACTAACTTCTAGTTTAAACA
>CAZEQQ010000028.1:0-13258 GCA_964514425.1 uncultured archaeon | reverse complement strand
GTAGAATATACACGATAATTAATTTATTAATAAGCAAAAAAGAGAGAAAATAAGGGCGCGTTTTCATTCCATTCACTATTCATGTTTGTCTAGGAATGTTTTAATTAAAGTTTTTGGGCTTTCAATTGGTCTACCGTGACCCGGAAAGATAAATGTAGCTTCAGTAAAATTCAGTAATCTAATAGCTGATTTTAAAGCTTCATCGTAGTCGTGGGAATATAACCTACTTGGAGGGAGAATCTTAGTTCCTCTTCTATTAGTTTTAAGACTGTCTCCTGTAAAAATAGCTCCCGTTTTTATATCTTCTAAAGCGATAGATCCCGGAGTATGACCCGGAGTATGAATGACTTTTAGGTCAAAGATAACGTCACCTTCAGTCACAACTCGGTCAATGGGGTAGGACTGTGAAGGAAAAATCCTAGAAATAAAATTGGCAATAGCAGGTAGAAAACCTTGGGATCTAGGAACCGCTTTATGTCTGGTAATATAATCTCTCTCCTCTAAATGTGCATAAATGTCTGCACCATATAGCTGACCTAAAGATTCTAAACCTGCCATATGGTCATAATGGTAGTGTGTTAAGATTATCCCCTTTAATGGTTTATCTGGACAAAAAGATTTAATTGCTTGAATAATGCTGTTTCCCCCACCTTGATGACCGGTGTCTATTAAAACGCAATAATGCTCTCTTTCCACTAAATATGCATTAGAGAAACCTAATCCTTTTATTGGGTAAACATAACCAAAACTTAGCATTTTATTATCATTCCAAGTGGTATATTATGACTTTTGTTCTTTAATCTTTTTAAAGAGGCTTTAAAAGAAAAAAACTATAATGCTCGTTTTTCTTTAACTTTTATAAACTGGACTCCTCGACACTTTGGGCACTTTGAATCCTTTAAATTTTCAATAGTAGTGAAATGTTGTCTTATACCTACTAAAACCACTTCGTTACAGTTTTTACACTTATAATAACGGAGGATAGGATTAATCTCTCCTGTGTACAGGGCATCAGCGAAATAATCTGGAATGGATGGTGTAGCGTCTTGTAAAACACGAAAACGGTAAAGCGTAGATACACTACCTAATTTATCTGCACCAATATATCGATTAAATCTGGGCAAAATGTCTGTAAGAAGGCAATTCATCATAGAGAAATCTTTCTGAATTATTAACATTTCATCGGGTGGTTTTGTAACAAAGGAAAGATATACACTAGCTGATAAATTGGTAGAACATAACTGTATTGCACGAGAGAGAAAAAGGCTCACACCTGTTGCAGTATAAGGTGGATCCGTGTGAATGCAGTCAAATTGATGAAGATATTCTAATGGAATAGGGTGTCGTAAATCGTGATGAACAAACTCTATTTGATTTTCTAATTCAGTATTAGCTAAAGTGATAAGTTCTTGTACTTTAACATCTATGTCAAAAACAACAATTTTGCAATCTGAAGGAAGGAGCAAAGACAATGCAACGCTAGTTAGGTCGCTATCACCAACAAGAGCAAAATTCTTCTTTTGGTGTTCTTGCTTGTGTAACATAAAAAGAACTCGAGATAAACTCGTTTCAGGAGTTGCAAAAGATTGGTCAATTTGCGTATTAGGTGTTCCGCGAAGGGAGCAATACTTTCTAAGCTTCTCTAACTGCTTTGAGTACAAGGAATAATCAATAACAACTCCATACCCATCGCAAGATAAGCATGTTATATTAACAATAGGACCAAGAATACTCTCTAAAACTTTTTTCCCAAGATCTGTTGTCATTGCCCCTTTATCAAATACACACCACTTACGTTTGCTAAACTCATTGCGGATAGCCACAACAATAGGAACAGGAAGGTTGCTTTTTTGTGAATAAATTTTGGAACCTGCACGAGGATATTGATGAATAAGAGAAAGAACTTGGATCAATCCAGAAACGCCTTCTTTCAGATTAATAGTAGAAGAAATCTTCTCTAATTCGTTAAGAAAATGTTCTCGGGATTCTTGACACATTAAGAAATTTAAAGGTTATAAGCTTCTAAAGGATACCGTTCAATGCATGAATAAGAAAATGGTAAGAAAAAGCGAAAGAGTTTTTCGTAATGTAAAACACAATTCTTTTTAGTTAGTAAGGGAAAGTTTAGTAGATAATTGAGGAAAGTTATTTATGCTCCCATTAAAAACAGAAGGATATAGTTACTTAGATTACAAAGAAAATAATCTTAATTTGTATGATTTTTCTGCAAAAGACATAATAGCTCAGATCTCAACACCTTCATTTCTCTTCTTACCTGATCGTTTCAAAAAAAACTTTCTTTCTTTTGAACAGCAAATTAAGAAATATTTACCTCGCTTTCGAATGGCTTATGCTGTAAAAGCTAACTATTTAGGCGCAGTGTTAAAGCAAGCAAAAGAATTGGGGATGAGTATTGAAGTTATGTCCTACTTTGAAATGATGTTAGCAAAGGAAGTAGGCTTTGATTTTACTGATATGGTTTTTAATGGGCCAGCAAAGTCATTGGAAGAATTAACGTTTGCTACAGACAACAATATTTTCTTTCTGAATGTCGAATCGGAAAATGAATTACAAAATATTGAACAGATAGCACAAAAGAAAAAGAAAAAACAATCTATATCTATTAGAATCCATCCTGAATTTCCAGATAAGTTAGAAAAGAAACTACTGATTAAAAAGAACAGTAAACTAGGTATAGACTACCATAAAGCTGTAAAATTATATGAGTATGCAAAAAAAAGCCCTTATCTTGATCCAGTAGGTATTCATGTACACGTAGGAACAAATTTAACTGATGTTGAGTTCTACAGAGAACTATTAGGTTTCTTAAATGGGTATATCACTGATTTAGAAAATAAATACGATATAAGGTTACAGTATATTAACTTAGGTGGAGGATTAGCTAGTAAAAACACTCTAGACCGCGCTGGATTCAACATTGAAGATATAGGTCGAACTATCAAAGAAACAATAAATGATTATAATGAAAGAGAATTCGTATTTGAACCTGGTAGATATTTAGTAGGAGATAGTTTTGTAGCTTTTGCAAAAGTGTTAAGAACAAAAAAGACCTGGGGAAGAAAATGGGCTTATCTCAATATTGGTGCAAATTCATTAATACCTATGCGCTATTCAGAGTATGAAGCCTTACCAGTTGAATATAAAGGTGAAGGTCAGTATTGTAACATTGGCGGTCCTTTATGTTTACCAGTTGACGTTTTAAGTAATGATGCAGTGAAGTATGAAATAGATGAAGGAGATTACTTAACTATATTAAATTGTGGTGCTTATACTCTATCTATGAGTGAACAATTTGGTTATCCACGCCCACCTGTTTATGAACTTCATGAAAATGGTTTGATTAACTTAATCAAAAAAGAAGATACTATAGAATCGATGATTTCAGAATCAATGTATGAGAGTACTGCACCTCTTCACGTGTTGAAGAAAGAGAAAGAGGATAGTGAGCCTATCTGATGAATCTCTTAATACTGCTGACAGCCTCTTAGAGTTAAGTCTATGTGAGCTTTACATGCTAAATAATACGCAAATAATATGATAGGAGATACTACTTTGAGTTCTAATCTTGATATCTGTGCAGATAAATGTATGAGCAAATGTTGTAAGAGTACACCTCCTGCTTTGACAGAAGAAGATGTAAAACAGATTTTATCTAAGATCTCCAGCACACATTGGATGAGTTTTGTTGATGAAGAGAAGAGGGTACCAGTAGTAGCAAAACAAGCAGACAAAAAGAAGTGTATATTTTTAACAAATGAAAATCAATGTTCAATCTACAATCATAGACCACTAGATTGTATCCTATTCCCTCTTTTTGTAAAAATAGAACAATTATCTTTTACTACTTACAGATTACGATGGCTGGTTTGGTATTGCCCTTTAACAGAAGAAAAAGGACAAGAAGAATTATATGAAAATGCACGAAATCTTGTGCTTAACTATCTCCAAACTGCTCCTGACGTCATATTTGATTATCAAGACAAGATGCAACGTTCAGGGGGATATAAGAGGAAACACTTTTTGAAGGAAGAAGAAATAACTATTATGAGATGAAAGAATGATAAGTGTACTAATTCCCACCTATAATAATGGATCCACTTTAAGAGCTTGTTTAGAATCCATCTCCAATCAAACACTTAAAGCAGATGAAATTGTAATAATTGATGGTCATTCAAAAGACGATACAATAGCAATAGCAAAAGAATTCAACTGTAAGATCATGTATGAGTCTGGAGGGTCTCGCGCATCAGCTTGTAATGTAGGCGTGGAAGAGGCTATAGGGGATTACATTGTGTTTACTGATTCTGATGTAGTTGCTAAAGAGGATTGGTTAGAACAGCTAATGAAAGGGTTTGAAGAAATAAAAGATGACTCAATAGTCTGTGTAACTGGTCCCAATATAGATTATCCAAATGAAACAAAGTTTGGTTTAGCTGTTAAAGCTATTTACAATACTTTCATTGGTGGTAGTTGGTCAGAACAAGCACAAAGCATATTTAACGACAAACCTCGTTACGTTAAAAGTGCTGCTGGATGCAACGTTGCATATAAGAAAGAAAAATTATTAGAAATTATGCCTTTTAATGAAAAATTGATTACTACAGAGGATACTGACATCAATTACAAACTTCTCCAAAAGGGGTATAAATTATATTTCTATCCTTCTGCAATAGTCCTCCATCAAAGACCTCAAAATCACCGCTCTTATAGGAACAAATCCTTCAAATATGCATTAGGTAAGGTACAGTTTTACAGAGCTCATAAAACAGGGCTAGAATTTTGGCATCTTATCCCACCTTTCTATTTCATGGGGCTTTTCTTCTTAATTTTTGCTAGTTTTGCTAGTTTCTGGTTTCTCTTTATTATAGCTGGCTATGTGGGGTTATATCTGTTAACTCTATTACTTACCTCCATAGTTCAAGGAATAAAATATAAACAAAAATCCTATCCTTTCTTATTGCCTATAATGTTTATTGAAGGACATTTATGGTGGAGTATGGGTATACTTAAGGAAATATTTAATGGAGCAAAAGATAGTGAAAACAGTACCTCTTAACATTATTATGCTCTTTGAACTTGGACCAGATGATAATGGAAACCTTGGTGGAGGTGTGGAGAATCATGCGTTTAATTTGTCAAAAGCATTAGTGAAAAGAGGTCATAGAGTAGAGTATCTTACTGGCACTATACCACATAATAATTTTTACAAAGAAATAGATGGTTTGAATATACACAGAGTTGATCTACTCTCTTTAATAAAAAGGGCTTATCATCCTCAGCAACTTACTTTTTCTAGACAATTATGTTTTCTTTTACGCTCGTTCATGAAATCTAAGGCGGATAAAATTGATTTTGCGCAATCTGATATTATTCATGGACATGTTTACTCTTCAGGTTTAGCTGCATTAAGAATAGGACAAAAGTGGAAGAAACCTACAATTAACACTATTCATGGCTCATATTATAAGTATTGGAGCGATCTAACAAAAAATCCTGTAAAAGCGCAATTTTACAAATCAATGGAGAGAGTTTTAGCTCCTTATTTAGCAAAAAAATGTTCTTATCAAATCCACACAGACTGGGAATTTGCAAATTTTGTTAAAGGTTGGGTGAAGGAGAAATATAAAGAAAAAATTGTTTCAATAATGAATGGTGTAGATATTAGTAAGTTTTCTCCTACTGTTAAAGCAAACATTAGACTAGCTGACTATTCTTCACCTTTAATAATAACAACAAGAAGACTGGTCTACAAAAACGGAGTAGTATATCTAGTTAGAAGCATGAAAAAAGTGCTTAGAACCTTTCCTGATGCTAATCTAGTTATTATTGGGGATGGTCCTGAAAAAGTGAATATTTCTAATGAAATTAAACGATTGGAGTTGACAAAAAATGTTCATTTATTGGGAATGATACCAAATGATAACATCGCTTCTTTCTTAGTTGGTGCTGATATTGTTGTTGTTCCGAGTATAGTTGAAGCTTCGAGTATTAGTGTGCTTGAAGCAATGGCAACAAAGAGGCCAGTTGTTGCTTCTGATATTCCTGGAATAAGAGAAATAACAGAAAAAGGAAAATATTGCTACTTAGTTGAATCAAGAGCTCCAGAAAAAATAGCAGAAGGTATCTGTTACCTTCTAAAAGAACAACAACAGTCCGAGGAAATGGCAGAGTTAGCGTATCAAAATGTTCTACAATATTATTCTTGGGATCAAAAGGCAAAGGAAGTTGAAGCAATTTACTATAAGGCTATTGAAAACTATAGGAATTGAGGGAAAAGATGAAAAACGAAGTTACTTTCTGTTTAAGGGTTGATGTAGATACATTTGAAGGACTAAAAAAAGGTCTCCCTAAAGTGAAAAAAATCGCTGAAGATTTAGAATGCCCTGCAACAATTTTCTTAAGTTTAGGCAAATATGAGACAGGAAGAAACATAAAATATCTTTTGGAACAAAGAAGGGAAAAATCTCTCTATGTAATCCCTATGTGGCAAAGAACTAATTGGAGAGATCTCTTAAGGGGAGTCATTTTCCCAATAAAAAGGATTGGACAAGAAGAGAAAGATTTCTTGAATAGTATAAATCAATCTAAATGGTGTGAAATACACCCTCATGGATATAATCATGTTGTATGGGCTCACAATTTTCACAAGTTCGGAGAAGAGAAAACACAAGAATATCTTGCAAAGGCTTTCCAAGAATACTCAAAGTTATTTAACAAAGAACCTATTGCAAATGCAGCACCAAATTTTAACTACAACTCGAATTACTTAAAATTACTTAAAAATAAAAATTTAATCTTTGCTTCTGATACCAAATACAGTAAACCTTTCTATCCTCTCTATAATTTAAAGGACGCAGAAGAGCAAAATGTTTCTGTTTTACAGTTACCTGTAACCGAAGTGTCAATTGAAGATTTAATGCGAAGAGGTTATAGTAACAAAGACGTCATTAATTATTATGAAAGGAGGTTTGAAGAAATCATGGAAAAGGGGATAAACTACACTTGTCTATACGTTCACGCAATATTTGAACCATATAGATTTGAAAATCTTTTGAGAGACGTTTTAGAATTAGCTAAAGAGCAATGCTTTAACCTATCTTTTCAATCAGAATTTGCAAAAAAGAACAAAAATCATCCTGAGATTAGAATTGAAACAATAACGAGGTAATAGTTTGTCTGATAAAAAAGTGTGTATGTTAACACAAGAATATATACGTGGTGCAACATGGCTTTATGCTTTAGAGATTGCACGAGAGTTAGCTTTAGAAAAGGACTGGTCTCCTTCAATATTGACTGCTTCAAAAGAAGGAAATGATATGGCGACACAACAAGAACAAAAGGAAAACTTTCCCATCCATCTTATCCCTACTCCTCCTTCAAAGTTCTTTTACTCTCAAAGCTACTGGAAAGGAACACAAAAGAAATTGGATGAAATTCAACCTTCAGTTATACATGGTAATATGCCTATGCTCTCTACAAAGGGTGTAAAAAAGATTTATCCTACAGTTGAAACTGTTCACACAACATATGAAGGGGAAAAACTTTCTTTGAAAGGAGAAGCATTTCGTAAGATGAATTGGGTAGAAAAAAGGTTAGTGTTAACTTATCCCTTATTAAGACATGTTGAAAGAAGGTTGTTAAAAAAAGCTGATCATCTTATAGCCGTAAGTGAACCTATCAAACAAGAGATAATTGATTATTATAAAATAAAAGAGGAGAATATTACCGTTGTCCCTAATGGTGTAGATACACAAACTTACCAAAAAAGTGAACAGAAACTTTATGAAAAAAAGGAAAATGAATTTGTGTTAGGATTTCTTGGGCGAATGGTTTCACGGAAAGGAGCAGATATGATTCTAGATATAGTCAAAGAAGTTAAAGAAGAAATACCAGAAGTCAAACTTCTTTTAGCTGGAGATGACCTTGATACAAAAGATAGAATAAGAAATGCAATTAGCAGTAAAAATTTACAACACAATATTATCAGCTTTGGCTTTATTAAAGAACAAGAGAAAATTGACTTCTTTAACGCTCTTGATGTCTTTCTGCTTCCTTCTAATTATGAAGGAATGAACTTAACCATACTTGAAGCATTATCTTGCCAAACTTGTGTACTTTCCACCCATGAAGCTGTTACTTTTGAGCATGACAACACAATCATAATCGCAAAAAGAACAATAAAAGATTTTGCAGAGAAAATTATTGCTCTTTATAGAAACCCCGAAGATATAGTAGATATACAAAAAAGAGCAAGAACAACCGCACTTAAGTATACTTGGAAGGAAACTACCCAACAAACTAAAATGGTTTATGATTCTCTTTTTTCTTAATTATATATTTTAAACAAAAAATCAGTCTAGCAATGAAAACAATGCTTGCAACGCTTGCAAATGTGATTGATGATACAAGTACGCCATAAATTGGTATCAGAGTGATATTGGTTACAATTAATACTATCACTCCAATTGTGTTTGTCAAGGGAGAGAGATAAAAATTGTTTTTTGAAAAAAGAAAGGCAGAAAGGACGCCGTTAAGGTTCCAAAAGATCGATGCTATCATTAATGGAAGAAGGAGCATATAATCTCTAAAAATTATTGACACAAAACCTAGATTGAACAATAAATAGTATGCAACGGTAACTACTGAAACAACAGCAAAAGTAAATAGGAATGATAATCCCAATACGTAGAATAGATATTTTAACGCTTTTTCAGGTAAAGGTCTTATTGCTAAAAATTTGCGCATGGCTAAAGTGTAAAGAGCTGCACTAAGGAGTAGAATAGATCGTGAAACAACCGAATTCCACTCATAAACGCCTCCTACTTCTTGTCCTAAAAACGAAACTACAATTAACTGGTCTAAAAGTAGAAGATTGAAGGTGATTCCATCCATATAGAAGAAAAATGCTTGCTTTATATGATATTTGGTAAGAAATGTGATTTTAACTATCATCTCTCTATGTAGCAATAAGAAAAATATAGTCCCAAAAATTCCTGTTACTAAACCAATAAGAGGGATCATAAACACATTTAATTGTGAGAACACAAAAAGAAGGAAAAATAGACCATAAAACGATAAAGCATAAGCAAAAGATGTTTTTACCTTATTCTTTGAAGCATCGAGATAAATTTGTGTTTGTAGAAGTGATGACCCCATAACAAAAAAAGATAATAACCAAAAATGTGGTATATTAAGCCAAAACTGAATAAAAATGAATGTTATTATGAGAAAAGGAAACAGTATCAATCTAGACCAAAAAACTCTTGATACAATATTCTCCTCATCCATGGCAGAAAAATTCACCAACGTAGCTAATCCTAAACTAAAAAATGCCACAGCCATTTGTATGCTACGTGATATTGTTCCTGCTATACCCGTTTCTACTGCTGTTCCAAAAAACACTAACAATCCGCTTAGACCAAAATAAAAGAGAGCAGAGCTTGAAGTTAGTAGAGTAAAAAGTATCACAGAGAAAGCGTCATTTTGAATAATCTTAAAATTCTTATTGTTAGGTTTAAATCCTTTGTTTGACACTTTATCACTTCAATTTATTGTAATGTAGTTGAACAGATAGAAACTATTTCCTACCGTATGTTATCACTATTATGTGCTTTTCAAAAAACATTGAGTCAATTAAAGCTATCGATATTCTAAGAATCTTTCTAAAAATTATTTCTCTTAAAATAAGACTGAATCTTGTTGTCATCTTCTGTATTGCTAAAATATTTTAATTATTTACTCTTAACTTTTAATTTTTATTCATGACCAAAACATATGACCAAAAAAGAGGTAACCAAATCATAAGAAAAACATAACCTAAATAATCGTGTATTGGTCCTGCGACATCCCATCCTTGGAAATAGCTGAAAAGTATAATGATTCCTACACGTAATAGATTAATGAAGTACGTTCCTAAAATGCCAAATATGCTAATAATAATTAGTTTATAGTCCCATTTAATATTTTTTCTCGCTTCAAGTAGCATAAGCATGTATACCGTAATAAAAATACTAAGTGAGTGGACACCACTACAACGGGAATCAATACCTATTGCACGTATTGAACTCTGTTCATTGAAATAGACTATCGTTCGCGCTTGTTCTTCTATCCATGTTATATCGTTTATTCCTAACCCTAGAAATTTCAAAAAAGTGATAATAATTATTCCTGTAGTTTTTGTTAACCAGATAGCAATAGGTGTTTGAAAGAGATATTCATCCAAACCTGAGAAAATGAAAAGATAAAATAGAAAGGTTAAGAGTATAACAAACATTGCTGGAGAACGAAATTTAGTGAAGAAGAGATCTCTCCAAGTGAGTAATAAAACTCCTAAAAGGGCAAAAAGGATCCCTAATGGAACTAATAAACTGGTGGGGAGTGATATTATTAATTTTATTTCTTCTTCGTTTCTATTCCCTTCATAGAGAATATAAAATAGAACCGTTAAACCAATTAGTAAAAGTGAAAGAGGATAACGAATATATCTATTATGTAAAGGAAGGATACGAAGCTCTATATTTTTTAGTATTTGATTATCCTCCTTTTTTTCGGATAACAAAGTCTCTTCCTTATCCGTGTTAACTTCATTGCCCATTTCCATTAGTCTACACCATACGTCATTAATTCTTGTTATTGTTACACATATACAATAGAACTAGTTAAGGATAACTATGGTTCAAAATTTTTTAACGTCTAACCTCAAAACTCTTTTCAGTTGCTTATAATAGAGAAAAAAGAAGGAATATTGTTTAGTCTTCGAAATAGATATTTTTGTTTTTAAGTAATTGTTCAGGGTAATTGAAGTCTGTTGTTTGTTTATCTCTGTTACTATAATTGATTTTGTGAAATTCCCTAAGTGCAAGCCTTATTCCTTCTGATCTACTGGCGAGTTTCCCATCCAATACCATCTCATCAATGATATCTACAAACTCACTTGGAAGCCTTATTGAGATTGAATCCATATTAACCACACCATAAGCAAGAAGCACCAGATGTTAGATGTTTCTAACGTTTAATTATAAACGTTAACATATTATTGCATATATAGCTTTGTAATATTGCCATAATTTTTATCCCATTGACTGATGCAATATCGAGGTGACACTCTCACAGTTATTTAAGTATTGCTTTCTAGATAGAAAATTAGCCTTTTTTATAGTCTCTAAAAAGGGTATAAAAACGAAGAGGATTCTTTTAAGGAATCTCTACTATTTGTCCACATGTCTTACATTCAAGTTTATGACCTTCTTGTAAGGGTGTAGTTGTTTTTAAAAGAATCTCTCCACAGTAGCATACATATCCTTGAAGCCGTGCAGGATTGCCATAAACCAGTGAAAAGGGGTGAACCTCTTTTGTTACTACACTCCCCGCTCCAATCATGGCATATTCTCCAATTGTGTGCCCACAAACAATAGTTGAATTAGCACCTATGCTTGCTCCTTTTTTAATTAGAGAATGTACTACTTGCCAACTTGGGTTTACAGCTCTTGGCTTCATATCATTTGTAAAACAGACATGCGGACCAATAAAGACGTCATCTTCTACTGTTACTCCATGGTATACACTCACAAAATTTTGCACTTTTACGTTGTTTCCTAATTTGACATCAAAATCTATAAAAGAAGCTTTTCCTATAACGCAATTCTCGCCAATTTTGGCACCTTTTCTAACTTGCACTTGGTGCCAGATCCTTGTTCCATTTCCTATTGATACTTCGTCTTCTACGAAGGCTGAGGGGTGTACTATATATTTTTCACTCATAGTTTGAGTAATGCAGTAAACCAATATAAATTTACTGGTTTTAACTCAAAATTAATCTTATTCTTTTCTTTCTTATATTAAGGCTTGAAATGCTATCTTAAGGAAAGAGTAATATATGTTAATACTTTACTCTTTTCGTTTTATTTTTTGAGTGAACTGTTTTAGGTTGTTATTCATGTTTGTGTTAAAATAAACCGAAAAATATTCCAAAAAGTATCCTCGTAATATAAACAATTAAAGCAAGTATTATACCCATTAATGTTGGTATTTTATGTTCTGCTGCCATTCCTGCACCTGCTATTAAACTCATATAGAAACTAGCTATGATATTTACTAAAATCAACTTTGTTAAAGCATACCCTCTTAGGTCCGCTTCTGATAATTTTAACATGTAGTAGATATATGTTTCATTTCCTGGGGCGGTAATTGCAGGTTGATTTAATGCAACTATGAGTAATATGGCATATCCTACGACCATAGGTATTTGTGCGATCGCATAAATTCCAATGGACCTCAAATACTTTCCTTTACCCTTGAAAAATATCATAAGAGAAAAAATTATTGTTCCAAAGACGAACAACCCTAGAACATCTGCAAATATTTGTCCAACTAAACTCGTTTCTCTGAACCTCTCCCATTCTTCTCCTATTTCCCCTTCTAAAACAAAATTGTTAATGAGCGCATTGATGTTTAAAAAACGAAATGTTGCTAAAAGACTTATAATTATTAAGCTCGCAACTTGTAAGTATCTTGCACTTACTCCTCTGAAGCTTTCTCGAGAAAGAATAAGATGACCAAGTAGTCGTTCTAAAACTGTTTGAGTTTTGAATTCTTCATTTATTTGACTCTTTTTTTCTTCTTCGGAGCTGGAAATCTTTAGTCGTTCATTCATTTAATGTAAATTTTGACATTACTTTTTCAATTCATCGTTTTAGCCAATTAGTATACTTTACTGACAATAGTTTATCTTTGGGTATTTCCTCTTCAATTGCACCAATGAATTATAAACACAATAGAACTGCATTTTTAACTATTTAATCTACTAACATTAGATTATTCTTTAAATAGCAAATAGTTCTTTTCCCTCTTCTCTTTACTTTTAAACTTGTGTGACGTATTCTTTTTCTATCATCTTACGATATTTTTCGATGTTTTCATATATTATTTTAGTTTCTTTATAATACACATCTGGGATTTCGTTCTGTGCTTCCAATACTTTTTCATAACTCTTAGCATAATAATTCAATTGAAAAACCAATTGTACAATTCTAGCATATTGTATCATTAAGTCTGGATCTGCTACTAAAGCAACTTTCAAAGATATCTCTCCTTGTTCTTCAGAAGTCAAATCTATGTTTATCGCCATTTTAGAACACAAATCAAATAGTTTTTCCAAAAATAGTCTAGCCCGTTTTAATGTTTCTGTCAACTCCTTGGCTACACTAGCTAAGCCTGGAACTTCCTTTTCTATTGCTTC
>CAZEQQ010000027.1:0-13268 GCA_964514425.1 uncultured archaeon | reverse complement strand
TTTTCGCTCTCCCGCCTTCTGGCAAGTTTGAGCAAGAAAACGTTCTTCAGAAGTTAACAGTAAGCGTAATATTGGCATAAAATGAACAAAGAGCGAAAAACTTAATTAGAAAAAAATAAGAAAAAGAAATGAAAGCAAATCCAAGCGATTGCAATTCAAATGGCCGATTGGTCTAGCTTGGTATGGCCCCAGCTTTGGGACTCAAAACTTTATGTTTTGATGCAAATAAGTTGGTGATCGCAGGTTCAAATCCTGCATCGGCCACCATATCTTCTTTTCCTTTCTAATAGCTTCTTGCTATATATACTGTTTCCTTTGCTATTTTCTTACACACTACACATCTTTCAAATTTTTCTTTTTCCTCATCTACTCTTTTTCCTCTTACATATGCGCTATATTCTTTTTCTATCTTCTCTGCACATTCCTCTCCATCTAAGCCTATTGAGCAAAAGCCTGTCCTTATTATTTTGTTTAGTTTTAGTGCTTTTTCTATCTCTTCTATACTTTCGCAATTTTCTACTTGTGTTTCGAACTTTACTACATGTCTTTCTTTTAATTTTTCATCGAACAGCGTTTCATACTTTATTATGAATTCTTCTAATTCCTCCATTTTTACGTCTTCTTTTTTTCCATCTATTCTGTTTACTACTACTACTTTTTGCTTTTCTATGTCCTTTGGTCCTATTTCTATTCTCAGTGGTACCCCTTTTAGTTCCCACTCATTGAACTTTTCTCCTGGACTTATATCATCTCTTTCGTCTAGTTTTATTTTTAGATGTTTGAATTTTTTCACTTGCTCTTGTACTATTTTCTTTGCTTCTTCTACTACTTCTTTTTTATTGTTTGTTCTATAAATTGGCACTATTACTACATGTATTGGTGCTAAGTTCCATGGTAGCACTAGTCCTTGATTATCTCCTAATAGTGCTATTAACGCTCCGTATATTCTACTTATCGCTGGGCCATAACATGTAATGTATCCATACTGTTCTTCATTTTTTTCATCCAAGAATTTTACATTAAATGGCTTGGAGAAGTTTTGACCTAATAGGTGTGTTGATGGTAGTTGCAGCACTCTTCCTGAATCCATCAATGCATCAGCTGCAAATGTATGCACTGCACCCGGGAATTTATCCCATTCTGGTCTCTGAAAGAAAATTATGGGTATGCAAAATATTTCTGTTAATACTTGGTATGTTGTTTCCATGTCTTCAATTACTTGCTTTCTCGCTTCTTCTTCTGTTGCGAATACATTATGTGCTTCGATCCAATGAAATTCTCTAGCTCTGAAGAATGGTCTTGTGTCACTTCCTTCATATCTCCAAACTTGGCACGATTGATATCTCTTAAAGGGTAAATCATTATAACTTCTAATCCACAAACTATACATTTGATATAGAGCTGTTTCACTTGTAGGCCTTAATGCTAATTTTTCCTCTAATTCTTTGTTTCCTCCTTGTGTTACCCAATAAACTCCTGGAGCAAATCCTTCTACATGTTTGGATTCCAAAAGAAAGTTACCTTCAGGGATTAAGGAAGGCATTGTTAGCGGTAAATGCCCTTTACTCTCTAGTATATCTTCGTATTTCTGGTACATCTTTTTTATAGTTATTGTTGCCCAAGGCATATAAACAACTAAACCTTTGACATTATATCTTATATCTGCTAATTCTGCTTTCTGAACAAGCTCTGAATACCATTGGGAGAAATCTTCTTCTTTTTTTACAGAAATCCCTTTCATTTTTTCTTTCGACATGATAGCTCAAAACAGTTGATGAAATTTATTAGTTTTTCACTATGCGACAAAATTATTCCACACAAAAATTAGCGCTTTCTAAAAAAGATTCATAACACATCTTTGCTCTTTACTTCATTTCAGCTCCCGAACAAGTGTGGTGTTAATAATTCCATCGAGTTGTTCCGTATATTCTTTTCCTTCTTCTTTAAGTGCTGAAATAACTTCGTAAATTGACTTTGCAGCAGTTAACAAGTTAATAGAATTAACGTTATGCTTAGTTCCAAGAATTATTGAAAAATCTTCTCCTAAATAAAAATGAATTAGATAATCTGAAATTTGAATATTATTCTCTTCTGCACCCATTTCTTTTAACTTTGTGATTCTATCGGTTAGTGTAGAATTGAGTGTTTTAATCTCTTCCTCTCTACCACTATTGGAATAAATAAGTGTTGTAGTCTTGTCAAAAACATGAACAAAAGAAATTTTTGTATTTTCTTTCACACGTTCTGTAAGTTTTTCTAGTAACCAAGTAATAGGTTGACTCACACTTAGCTCAGATTTCGCTGAAATCTCGAAAATTCTAAAAGATCGGGAAGGTGAATTCACCATTTTTTCTAGCTCAAATAATTCTGTTGTTTCCTCCAAAGAGAGATAATTCTTAACTTTGTCTGTCTTAAGGTCGATTTTGTTAGCTAAGAAAATAATAGTGGCTTGGTTTGAAACCCACCTAAGAATTTGATTGTACCAATATTTTGCTTCTTTAAATTTCTCTTTATCAAAAATATCAAAAACAAAAATTATCCCTTGTGCAAGGGTACAAAAATGAGGCCAAACACTCTCACGAAAAACTGCTTGACCGCCAATATCAATAGTTTGAAATTTATATCCTTTATAATTAATAATTTCAACATTATACCCTAAAGTAGGGCGAACATTAGGCACGTTTTTTTGATTAATAGTGTTTAATAAAGTAGTTTTACCTGCATTCTCCAATCCGAGAATAACAATTGAAAGGGGAGATGACTTAGATTTCATAATAAACAAGACCTGAATACAATTGCTATAGTTAATACTAATAATGACATTCTTATTAATTAATTTTAAGGTAAACACAATAAAATAGGAAAGAAAAGTGGTGCCCCGATCGGGACTTTCAAAACAAGGTAGCAACCTCAATTTTTTCGAACCCGAGTCGACGAGGGACTTCGTCAGTTCGCTATCAGCAAGACAGGCTTGAAAGCCCGCCATGATTGGCCGTGCTACACCATCGGGGCTTTTTCTTTTTTGTTATTTTGCTCATTTCCTTTTGGTTTTAATACTTTTCGTTTTTTGCTATTTTGTATATCCTCTTCTGCTTTTCTTTTTTTCTGTACTTTCTCTCTCAGTTAATTTGTTTTCATCTTTCTGTTTTTCCTTTTTTCTTTCCCTCTTCATTCTCCACGTTCTCACTTTTTTCTTTAAACACAATATTTATATTAATATCGAGATTTTGGGAATCGGAATAATTGGAGCTATGACAATGTCAATGACAAAAAAACCGATGGATTTACTTAATCAAGCAAGAGAGAAACGTGTTCTTATCCGTTTGCGTGGTAACCGTAGAATGCGTGGTATCCTTAAAAGTTACGATGTGCATCTTAATTTAGTACTGGAAGATGCAGAGGAAATATCTGAAGAAGGAAGCGTTAAAGTTGGTGATATTGTCCTTCGTGGGGATAATATAATTATGATCTCTCCACCTCCCGCATAATATAGGTGATAAATATGACAAAAGGAACTCCTTCAATGGGTCGTCGTAGTAGTCGTTCTACTCATATTATCTGTAGACGATGTGGTAGACATTCTTATCATAAACGCCACAGAGTTTGCGCCTCTTGTGGTTTTGGCAAGACTGCTAAGATTCGTAAATTTGCTTGGCATAAACACTAACTTCTTAGGTTTTCAAAACCTATTCTCCTCCTTTCCCTTAATGGGCCGGTAGATCAGCTGGAAGATCGTTTCCTTGGCAAAGAAGAACTTTCTTCATCTCCAAACTGGAAAAGGCCTCGGGTTCAAGACGATATCAAGATGTGCTCTTGTTTCGTGAATTTCCCGACCGGTCCACCATTTTTTCTAGTTCATTTTTCATTTTCTGTTTTGTAGACAAAACTTTTTTTATAGTAAGTTTATTTATTCCCAATGGATAAATCAACTGAAGAAAATTTAAACAGACTTAAGGCTGAGGCTAGCCAGTTATTAAAAGATTCCAATTATACTGAATCTGCAAATAAATATTGGGAAGCTGCGCGTTCAATTGAAAATGCTCGTGGTCTTGACAGTGCTTTGGAACTTTATGATGAAGCTATCCAAAATTTTATTCGTGCTTCTGAAGTTTATAAGGATAAAAAGCAATTTCGTACGAGCGCACAAAACTTGCATCAAATAATGAAAATTTACTCACATTTGTCAAAGAAGGATGATTGGGCTGCTGCTACAGAAGCTGCTGTTGAAGACTTACTAAGTGCTGCTAATGACTATCTCCTTTGGAACGAGTATGATCGTGCCATTACTCTCGTTACTGCTGGTTGTTTCTTACTTCTTGGCATTGATCATTTTTCAGATGCAGAAAATCATTATACGCAATATATTAATACCATCAAGGACCCTGCTTTTACTTCTGCCCAGCAAATCCTCTATTCTGTTGGTTACGCAATTAAAGCAGTTAAAGATATTGATGCTCAAGCTCTTATTAATGCCCAACAATTGGTCAGTAGCCATGTTAAACCAAGTTTGCGCCAATTAATGGGTGACTTCTTCCTTTCTGATATTGATAATGCCTTAGATTTTGTTTCTACGAAGTTTCGTTCTCAAATCAAACTACCTAAAATCTCTCCCGAATTTATTGTATCCAAAGATTTAGTCCTTAATGAACTTCACGAACTAACTATCTCTATCATAAACGAAGGTGAAGGTGAAGCACACAAAATTTCTCTTAAGATATCTATTCCTGAAGACATTGAAATACTTCAAGGTAAAACTGATGTTACTATAGAGTCTTTACTTCCTAATGATAAGTTCGAAAACAAAATATCATTTCGCGCACAATCTTCTACCGGCACAGTTACTTATCAAGTGAATGCAACATTGAGTTTTGTTGATTTATTGCAAGCTAGACAGACGATGATGGTTGGACCTTATGATTTAACATTTAGAGAAATAAGTTTAACTAAAGAATATACAGAAAAACTCGAACATTTACAAGGACAATTAAAGGATCACACAAAAAGACTTGATACAATAGGTTTTATTCCACAGGAGATAACAACAGAAATTTCAACTTTTATTACTCAGATTGCAGATTCTTCAAAAAAACACATAGAAGAACAAGAATTTCTAGCCGTTACCGCCAATTTTGAAACCATTCAATCATTTAATACTATGGCTGATAAAGTTGTAAGTGAGGAATTTGCTCGTCCTCTGTTATCTCGGATAGAAGAGGAAGAAAAACAAAAAATGATGAAAATAGAACAAGAAACTAAAGAAAAACTAGAATCCGCCTTCAATGAAGAGAAAAGCCGATTAGCTACTGTGCATAAAAAAGAAATTGAACAGCTAAATGAAGAATTTAATAAGAAAGTTGCCTATTTTGAACAACAATTGAAGAATAAGGATGATGAAGTTATTCAGTTACAAAAGTCTTTCAATGAAGAGAAGGAAGAAATTAAGAACTTATTCGAAAATGAAAAAGAAAGATTACGACAGACCTTAAAAGATGAGAAGACAAATGAATTAAAAGAACTTTCTGACTCTTTAAACTTACAAATAGAAAAAATGAAAGAGACCCATGAAGTTGAACTTAAAACACAAAAAGAAAAGAAAGAAAAGGAAATGCAAGAACTTATAGTTGAATTAGATAAAAAGCAGAAAGCAGAAATTGAGCAAATAGAACAAAACCATCAGAAGGGACTATCACAGGCATTAAACGAGCAATCTTCGAAATTTGAAAGAGTAAAGAAAGAAGCTTTGGAAAAACAAGAAGATTTACTTAGAGAAGAATTTAGAAATCAATTATCTTCTGCACAAAGTTCTAAATGAAGCAAAAATAATGAAGGTTCTAATCTTTTATTATTATTTCTCCTTTTTTTGTATTTATCTCTATAATGTCTCCAGTTTTAACTTTTGTCAATATATTTATTGAAGGGTTATGAACAAAAGGAATATCTGCAAGTATTGCACCTGCTACCACGATAGTTTCTGCACGAATAGCTATTAATCCCCTTGGTGCTACACCATTTACTTTCATTCCAAAGATTACATAAGAACCAACAGTTGATCCTATTGCTTCAGGAAAAACAAAAATTTTATCCTTTATACTTTTGTTAAACAATGGATGCTTTACGTCACTAATTACTCCCTTTTCAGGATCTACTCCACCCAAAAAAGAAATTGGCTCTTGTGAAACAACACATTGTCCTTCAACATGTCCCTCTACAATTGTTTTAACTTTAATTGTTTGCATCAGTCACCATCTCCAAAATATCTTCTATATTGCTAAACATAATTTTACTATTCTTCGACTTTCTTGAGAGATAGAAGACAGCTTTAGCTGAATTCGTTGCAATGTAATTGTAATCATTTAAAACAACTGGTGATACTACCATGCATGTATCAGCATATACCTTTACTCCTTTACTATTAAGTTCTGAAATAATCTCTCCCTTATTTTTCACATTATCTAAAGTTTTACGTGCTGTAAAAATCCAAAAATTAATCTTCTGCTTCATTTTTTTATTTTTTAATAGTGTATGAATTAAAAGAATTTCCTCCTCGCTAGAATGAGGACATCCAATAACTACTAACTCAATATTAGTAATAGATGACGATATACTCTCATAAATTTGCTTCTTATCTGAGCATGAAAAAGAAGCCTGTTCTTCATATTTATTGTCCCCTTTTATTGTCTTTGAAAACCCCTTCACATAGAACAGTGCTCCACTTCCAGAAGCTGCCATTGCAGAGGAAATAGCTTTCGCTTTATCGATATCAAATTCTTTAATTCCTTCAATTAACGGTATCTTATCCTTAAAATTCTTTCCATACCAATAACCCAATGAGGAGTAATCTGAATAAGAATCTAAACTTGTTTCAACATTAACATAAACTTGTGGAACTCTGTTGTGATCTAAATGTAGACCATAAAAACCTGTGTAACCTGTTATAGCTGCAGCTAAAGAAGAAGGCCCTCCTTCTCGATTTGTTTTTGCTCCAAAAAAACTATTAGCCATAACAACTGCACTCGACTCTGACCAAGCTAAATGATCATTGTATTTAGGAATATGTCCTATTAAGTATGGAGCACAAGTAAGCGTCGTTTCTATTCCTAATTGTTTATATCTCTCTAAAACTTTCAATTGTTTTTCTGCAAAATCTTGAGAAATATTCATTTCTTCCCAGTTTTGTAGATCCATTCCAGCTGGGTTAAGCCAACTTGGAACACGAACTTTTATTTTTTCATTTAAAAATTTATCAAAAAATGCAAAAATTGGTTCTCCAACTGTTAAATAGGACACTCCCGCTATTTGTGCGCTTGCTATTGGTACTAATTTTTCAGCATCATATATCTCTGCAATTTTGATTATTAACTTCATTGATTTCTCAAGAACTTCTCCGTAATATCCATTATTCATTAACTCTTGTTCTTTTGTTAATTCCATGATTACTCACTTCTACTTTTACTATCCCTATTATATGCACATATGTTTGATAATGAACAAATATTGCATTTTGGTTTACTCTTTGTACAAATATCTTTAGCTTGTTTAACAATTAATGCATGATATTCATTATAAAGTCTAACATCCTTTGGTAAATTGTTCATAAAGAATTTTTGCATCTTTGAATAGTTCCAATTCTCTATATATAGTCCCAAACGTTGAAATATTCTGAATGTATAGGTGTCAATAACAAAATAAGGTTGATTTAACCAATAAAGTAGAATAGAATCTGTTGTTTCTTGACCTAAACCATTGATTTTTAATAATTCCTCTCTAGACGGTGAAGAGTTTTGATTGATAAATTCAATGAAATTTTTCAAACGCCTTGCTTTTACTCTATAATACCCACTAGGTCGAATTAATGTTTCGAGCTCTGCTATCGTTATCCCTCTCAAAGATTTTAAAGACAATACATTTTGCTCTTTTAAATTAGCAAGAGCCTTTTCTACATTAGTCCAAGAAGTTTGCTGGGTTAAAATAGCTCCAATTGGTATTTCAAATCCCTCGCCTGGCCACCACTTTTGTTCTCCAAAGGAAGATAAGAGTCTTTTATAAATGTTGAATAGTTGTTGTCTAACACTCATTAAACTGCAAAAGAAATTATTCTTTCTTAAGTTGTTATGTCAAAAGTGAATATTTAAATGATGTAAGTAAAATATTAACGTAGGAAAATGAATAGTGACATAGAGAATTATAGTTTGGAAGTAAGTTGTCCCGTATGTCAAAGCAAGAACACTTCAACAACACAACAAATCATCGATATTCCGCACTTTCCTGATTTATGGTTGTATAGTTTAATTTGTAATGATTGCAAATATAAGCACAATGACATTATTAATTTGGCAAGTAAAGACCCATCTCGTTATATTTATCATGCTGAAAATAAAGACGATTACACTACAAAAATAATAAGAGGTTCAAATGGAACGATACGTTTTCCACAAATTGGTGCTATGATCGAACCTGGTCCTAATGCTGATGGTTTCATCAATAATATTGAAGGCGTACTAAGAGAAATTCAAGGAAAAGCTAAATTTTTGCTAAATGACGCTGAAACAGATGAAGATGTCCAGAAAATTATAGATTATGTGAACTTACTTGAGGAATACATTGAACTAAATCTTCCTATTGATATCATTATTGAAGATCCTTTTGGAAACTCTAGCCTTGTTCCTTTTGATCCTGAGAAATTAGAAGTAATTGTCCTATCTCAAGAAGAAGCAGATAAACTAAAAACAAGTTTTATAATATTTGGAAACTAAAAAGTGTTCATATGTTCTTCTATGTCGATTTTCATATACATGGTCCTTATAGTCGAGGAACCTCAAAAAATTTATCTGTTCCTCTTTTAATTGAAGGAATGAAAAAGAAGGGCTTAGACATTATAGGAACCGGAGATATATTAGATGGCCGGTGGAGAAAACATTTAAGGGCTACACTCACTGAGAGGGATGGGTTATATTCTTATAATAGTAAAAGTAATAATTTGTTCGTCTGCACTGGTGAGATTGAGGATATTGATGGTATTCATCATTTATTAATCCTACCTGATATAAACACAGCTGAAGAAATCGCTACAAAGCTAGAAGAAACACTTAAGATAACACTAAACAATTATAGTGGGCGTCCTATACTTAAGATGAACGGAGAGGATATATTGCATTTGGTTCAAAAAAAGGGTGGGATGATAGGTCCTGCTCACGCTTTTACTCCCTTTAAGTCTTTGTTTAGAGAAAATAGATACAACTCGCTCGCGCAATGTTACAAAGAATCGTATAAAGATGTTAATTTTATTGAGCTTGGACTTTCTGCTAATAGCATGATGGCTGATAAAATAGAAGAACTACAACATTATGCTTTTTTATCAAATTCTGATACACATAGCCTTTCTTTAGGCAAAATTGGAAGAGAATGTAATAGAATACATCTTTGTGATATGAGTTATTATGCGATAGAAGAAGCGGTAAAGATGCATTCATTAAAAAATTATATTGAACGCAATATCGGGCTAGATCCGAGATTAGGAAAGTATTATAGCTCATTTTGCTATAAATGTAGACGAAGAATTAAATATCACGAAAAACTAAATATTTTCAATAATGAAGTACTATTTATCCAAGAAAATGAAAAAGAGTTTATAGCAAAAATCTCTATGAAGAAAGCTAGATGTCCCGTATGTAAAGGTCTTATAAAATTAGGTGTAAAAGATAGAATAGAACAATTAGCCTCTCTAAACAGTTTGAAGAAAAATAGACCCATCTATATCAATACGGTACCACTAGTAGAAATTATTGGTACAATAAGTGGTATTAGGACTTTAAATTCAAAAAAAAATACAAAAGGTGTACAACGAGCTACTTATGAAAATGGGAACCGAGTTAAATGTTCTAATTGAACAACCTATAGAGAACTTATTGGCTTATGATACTAAAATTGGTAGGGCTATAGCAAATATAAGAAAAAACCAAAATAAGATTGAAGAAGGGGGTGGAGGAAAATATGGTAAATTATTGCTCGGTTAAATCAACTAAAAATTTTGCAATAGGCTCAAAAGCTAACATATGGTTTGGGTCTACAGTAAAAATATGATCTCCTTCTGGTATAAGTAATAACTCTTTTTTGCATTTAAGTGCAGAGTAAATCCATTGACCATTTTGAGGGTCTATTGTTTTATCATTTTGTGATTGAATGATTAATGCTGGACTAGAAATTTTGAGTATACTTTTATGAAGTGCTTTTTGTAAGCGTGTAATTTGATAAATACCGAAAACTGCATCATCTGGATAAGCGTAAAGATTATTATCTAAATACCATTGTCTACGCACCTCACTACGGGGGAGGTGAGATTTAAAGAGAGCTAAGAAAGGTAAAAGTAAGCGCTTAAAAAATGGCAATTTTAGTTTATAAAAACCATTTATTGTGAAAACACCTGTTATCGCGGTATAAGTGCTAACATAAAGAGAAAGTGCTCCTCCTAAGGACACGCCTCCAAGAAAGATATTTTTGTACGAACTTTTATGAGCATTATATATCTCTTCTATATTTCTTACCCATTCTTTCCAAGAAACATTGTCTAAACTTGATGGTGTAGAACCATGACCATTAAGCAAAACACCATAAACATCAAAGCCTTTCGTTTGCAGAAACGTTGCCAAAGGTCTTGTTTCTGTACAAGACGCACCAAAACCATGTGTTAGAATGACTAAACTATTTTCTTTGCGTTCTGTTGTTTTAAAAAAATAAGGCTGTGCTAAATCATGGAGATGTTCAGAAAACGGGATACTCATACTAAAGGTAAAACAATCAAAATTATAACTTTATCGATAGAAAAATTCATGACTTAAATTATGATACTATAACTTTATAGAAGGGATTGATTTAACATGTTACAAATGAAAGAGTGCTTTATTGTAGACTTTGATTTTTTGGATTATGATCAAGCTTTAGACTTCCAAACCAAAATAAGGACTTATAAAGAAAAAAACAGAAGTTCAGACAATTATGTTCTATTGTTACAACATAATCATGTTTTTACCTTAGGTAAACGGGGAAATGAGCAAGATATACTTGTAAAACCAGAGATATTGGAAAGAGAACAAATTAAAGTAATAAAAATTGAAAGAGGTGGTCAAGTAACATATCATGGACCTGGACAATTTGTTGCCTATTTCCTTTTAGATTTATTAGATATACGAATAAGTGTTAAAGATTTTGTGTGGAAAATGGAAGAAATAATTATCAAGATTCTTAAAGAACATAAAATTGAAGGTTTCAGAGAAGTAGATTATCCTGGTGTCTGGGTAGTAAACGAAGAAAAAAAAGAGAAAATAGCTGCAATAGGTGCCCAAGCTACAAATAAAATAACCTCTCATGGTTTTGCTTTAAATGTTAATACTAATATGAATTATTTTAATATGATTGTCCCTTGTGGCATTACACAGCATATGCCTACTTCGATGCAACAGTTATTATACAAAAAAATTGATATCAATGAAATTTATTTTCTATTTAGGAATAAATTTGAAGAGGTTTTCAATATTAAATTAAACTTACTTCAAATTAATGAATTTAAAGAAAGAGTTGCTAACTTTGACTAGAATAAAAAAACCAGAATGGTTAAGAATTGAAAGAGGGGAGAGGGAAGAAATTAAGAGTATTCAGCATATGCTAAGGGAACTAAAACTTCATACAGTATGTGAGGAGTCAATGTGTCCAAATATAGGTAAGTGTTTTACAAAAAAAACAGCAACTTTTCTAGTAATGGGAGATATCTGTACAAGATCTTGTAAATTTTGCGATATTAAAACAGGAAAACCCAACGAATTAGATCCCTTAGAGCCCAATCATATTGTTGACGCTGTTGATAAATTAAAGTTAAAACATGTTGTAATAACATCAGTTACACGTGATGATTTACTCGATGGGGGAGCTTCTCATTTTGCTACAATTACAAGAAAATTGAAAGAATATGATTCTAATTTATTTATTGAACTTTTAATACCCGATTTTAGGGGTAATGAAGATGCGTTAAAAATAGTGTTGAAAGAGAAACCTACAATTATTAATCACAATATTGAAGTTGTGCCTAGATTGTTTCCTAAAGTAACTCCTCAAGCGGATTATACTTTATCTTTAAACCTTCTAAGAAATGTAAAAAAGTTTGATAGCACTATCTTTACCAAATCAGGTATTATGTTAGGTCTTGGTGAAACTAAGGACGAAATTCTCGGTGTTTTACATGATTTACGTGATGTAGACTGCGATATGATTACAATTGGACAATATCTTAAACCCCCGACATCAAAATTAGAGATTGAGGAATATATTGAACCTAAATTTTTTGAAGAACTAGAACAATTATGTTACACTCTAGGATTCAAATATGTTAATTCTGCACCGTTTGTAAGAAGTTCTTATAATGCTGATGCATTCTTTAAAAGTCATTCAAATTAATTAAATTGGTCTCTAACTGCTAGTATTAATAAAATGTCCTGTATTAGCCAGTTATGAACCAAAAGCCATAATTCCCTATTAATTAAATCCGTTCGTGTATCTTCTGCTGTACTCGTTTTTGTCATTATACTAGATGGATAAAACTTTCTGTCCCTATCTTCTGCATTGAATAGATGGCTAATTTCGTGTTGAATGAGATTTATAGCAGTTTGTTTAGTTATTCGGATGGAAAGAAAACCCAAACCTGCATCACTTAACTGATCCTGAAGATGTTTTGACTTTGCAAAATGGAACGCCATATTTGTTCTTGAAGCGAAACCAAAATGTGGTGCTGTTTGATTTGAAAAGAACGCTAACATATCGAATCCATTATTATGTATAGAACGACCATTATTTGTGTCCCATTCATGTTTCAATCCCAGCTCTCTTGAAGCAAATTCCTTACCACTATCTCTTATATATATCAAACTCTTATCAACAATGGGTTCTATTACCCATGGTAATTCAACTAATGGTTTAAAATAGATCGAAAATTGTTCCTCAAAATATTTAGATGCGTTTTGAATTGCTATAATAGGTGAATCTCGTTCAATGTTATCTAAACGATATTCCCAATTTTGATTAAAAACAGCTATAAAAACCGGATTATAAACTTGTTTTATAGAGAAATTTGTCAGATAGATAATAGCTCCCGCATCCACATATCGAAAATTTATCTTTATAGTGATATTATGTGCATCACTACTAGTTCCATAAAATAGTATATTGTTTTTATTTAATACTTTTCCCCAGCTTTTAATAATGTTATAATAGGTTAAAGGTTG